>CAZADJ010000030.1:16581-18778 GCA_964483845.1 uncultured Actinomycetota bacterium
GGCCGAGGAGGCGGTGTGGAGCTCGGGGTCGCGATCTTCCTGACGGACGTGTCGATCCGCCCGGAAGTCGTCGCGCGCGCCGCCGAGGAGCACGGGTTCGCATCGCTGTGGGTGCCCGAGCACACCCACCTCCCCGTCGATCACGCCGACGCCCCGGGGGGACGGGACCTCCCCGACGAGTACCGCCGGACCCTCGACCCGTTCGTCGCGCTCACCGCGGCGGCAGCGGTCACCGAGCGCATCCGGTTGGGCACCGCGATCTGCCTCGTGGCGCAGCGTGACCCGTTCGTCACCGCGAAGGCCGTCGCGACGCTCGATCACCTGTCCGCCGGCCGGTTCGAGTTCGGCGTCGGCTACGGCTGGGTCCGACCCGAGATCGAGCACCACGGCGTCGCGTTCGGCGAGCGGCGTGACGTCCTCCGTGACCGGGTCCTGGCGATGCGCGCCCTGTGGACCCGGGAGGAGGCGAGCTACGCCGGCGAGCACGTCTCGTTCACCGCGAGCTGGGCCTGGCCGAAGCCGGTGCAGCGGCCCCACCCACCGATCCTGATCGGCGCGGGCCTCGGACCCCGCACCCGGTCCCACCTCCTCGAGTTCGCCGACGGGTGGATGCCGATCGGCCGCCGGACCGCCGATCCCGGCGTGGACGAGTTCCGTTCAGCCACGCAGGAGGCCGGTCGTCACCTGTCGATGCACGTCCTCTCCGCACGGCCCGAACCCGGAGAGCTCGAGCACCTGGCCGGGCTCGGCGCGGATCGGGCGGTGTTCTGGCTCCCCTCCGCGGAGGAGGAGGCCGTGCTGGAGCGCCTCGACGAGCTCGCCGCGCTGCTCGACGTCGTCGGCTGAGCCCGACGGCGGTTCCGGGCGTGCCCCGCAGCGGTGGCGACACCCGGAGCGCCCCGGTCCCGTGCGGGGGCTACCGTCGACCGCGGAGTCGATCCGGAGGGCTCGAGGCGATGGCGCTGATCGGAACCGCGGACGGGCTGTACGAGGACGGCTCGCGGGTCGCACTCGCCGGTCGGGACGTCGCGTGGCTCTCGGCGGCCGCCGACGGCGGGTGGTGGGCGGTCGTCGACGGTGCGCTGTGGCGGGGCGACGGCGCCGACTGGGAGCCGGTCGCCAGCCCTGGCGATCTGACCGCGCGGTGCTGTCTCGACCGCGACGGGACGGTGCTGGTCGGCACGAGCGAGGCGCACCTCCTACGGCTCGTCGACGACGCGCTGGAGCCGATCGGCGACTTCGACGACGCACCCGGCCGCGCAGACTGGTTCACCCCCTGGGGCGGGCCCCCCGACACGCGCTCGATCGCCGCCGACGCCGAGGCGATCTACGTGAACGTGCACGTCGGCGGCGTGCTGCGCGCACCGGACCCTGCCGGCCCGTGGGCACCCACCCTCGACATCGAAGCCGACGTCCACGAGGTGCTGGCCGCCGACGGCGTCGTGCTCGTCGCCGCGGCACGTGGGCTCGGCGTGTCGCGGGACGGCGGCGGGACCTGGTCGTTCACGACCGACGGGCTCCACAACAGCTACTGCCGGGCGGTCACGGTCGCCGACGACCACCTCCTGGTCTCCGCGAGCGACGGTCCGCACGGTGCACGCGGAGCTCTGTACCGACGCCGGCTCGACGATGACGACGGACCGCTCGAGCGTTGCGAGGGCGTCGCGTGGGTGGACGGGAACATCGACACGGGTTGGTTGGCGAACGGCGGCGCTTCGGTCGCCTGCGCGACACCCGACGGCCGGTTGCTCGTCTCCGAGGACGCGGGTGCGATGTGGCAGACACGCGCCACGGGTCTGGCGGAGGTCAGGTACGTCGCGCTCTGAGCCCGGGCGGACCCGCGCCCGACCCCGATCAGCGCGTGTCGCGGGCCGTGCCCGCGTCAGCCGTCCACGGATCCGACGTAGCGGCGGCGCTCGTCGTCGGTGAGCTCCCGGGTGACGCGGCTCTCGGCGAGGGCGACGAGCTCGTCGGTGTCGAGGTGGAGGCGGCGGATCACGTACTCGTCGAACGGGGAGCGGTCCCCGTACAGGAGCACGTCGCCGTGCGGCCCGAAGGTAGCGATGGCCGGTTCGTCCGTGTCGACGGTCACGTCGACGATCTCCTCGCCGCTGTGGATGTCCCAGAGCCGCAGCGCCCCGAAGCTGGAGGTGGCGAGCACCCCATCGCCGCTGAGTGCGACGCCGGGGACGCCGCC
>CAZADJ010000031.1:0-1826 GCA_964483845.1 uncultured Actinomycetota bacterium
CCAGGCGGGGAGCGCGACGGACGCGCGACGACGGTACGGGCCATCTCGCCGCCCGCGCGCTACGCTGGGGGCGACGTCGACGGACGTCCGCGTGTTCGCGGGTCGTCCCCACGCACCTCACCGTGGTGCCGGCTGCGTTCTCGCCGCCGTCCCGCGCGGGCAGCGATATCGACCTCGAAGACACCCACACACCGACCTTCAAGTACAAGAGGCAGACGTGGCACAAGCACAGACCGACCGACACGAACAGATCACCGACGAGACCCCCGACAGCCAGCCCGACGAGCAGCCCGGCCACCAGACCGACCACGGGCCTGCGGACCCCTCGGCGGCCGCAGGGACGCTGACCGCGGTCGATCCCGGCCGGGCGACCGAGCCGGCCGCCGACCGTGACTTCCGCGACCTCGGCGTCGCCGAGGAGTTCGTCACTGCGCTCGAGACCCAGGGCATCACCGCGCCGTTCCCGATCCAGGAGCTCACCATCCCCCTCGGCCTGTCGAGGTCGGACGTGATCGGACAGGCGCGCACCGGGACCGGCAAGACCCTCGCGTTCGGCCTACCGCTGCTCGACCGCGTGGAACCGGGAGCCGGCGGCGTGCAGGCGCTCGTCGTCACGCCGACGCGCGAGCTCTGCATCCAGGTCGCCCAGGACCTCACCGACGCGGCGACGAACGTGGCCACCACCGTGCTCACGGTCTACGGCGGCGTCCCGCTCGAGCCGCAGCGCGACGCGCTCCGCCAGGACGCGGTGGACATCGTGGTCGGCACGCCCGGACGGCTGCTCGACCACGTCCGGCGCGGCAACCTGATCCTCGGCGGGGTGCAGGTGCTCGTCCTCGACGAGGCCGACCGCATGCTCGACATGGGCTTCATCCCCGACGTCGAGCAGCTCATCTCGCTGTGCGGCGAGGAGCGCCAGACCCTGCTCTTCTCCGCCACGATGCCCGCCGACATCGTCGGGCTCGCCCGCCGCTACATGGAGCACCCGACCTTCATCCGGGCCGAGGACGACGAGCCCCAGGTCGCCCCCGAGACCGACCAGCACTTCTTCATCGTCCACCGGATGGACAAGCCGCGCGTCCTCGCCCGCATCCTGCAGTCACCGGAGGCGGACCTCGCGGCGGTCTTCGTACGCACGAAGCGCATGGCCGACCGGCTGGTGGACGAGCTCCGCCAGCTCGGTCTGGACGCCTCCCCGATCCACGGGGACCTGCGCCAGGCCCGCCGCGAGCGCAACCTGGAACGTTTCCGCAACGGCAAGTCCGAGGTGCTCGTCGCGACCGAGGTCGCGGCGCGGGGCCTCGACATCGACAAGGTCACGCACGTCATCAACTACGACATCCCCGACGACGAGCGCATGTACCTCCACCGCATCGGTCGCACCGGCCGGGCGGGTGCCGCGGGGACCGCGGTGACCTTCGCGCAGCACGACGAGGTCGAGCGCATGAACTCCATCCGCAAGCGCGTCGGAGCGAGCGAGGACAGCGTCCACGAGGTGTTCTCCACCTCGGACCTGCTCACCGAGCTCTTCGATCTCCCCGACCGCACGCCGTGGGACCGCTTCGGCGACGACGGCAACGGCGACGGCAGCGCCGGCTCCTCGGGGCAGCGCAGCTCGGGGCGTGGCCCGAAGAGCCAGCGCAGTTCGAGGTCCGGGCGCCGCTCGAAGGGCGGCAGCTCAGACGGTACGCGCAGCTCGGGGGGCGACCGCAGCTCGAAGGGCGGTCCGGGTGACGGCGGCGGGGACGGCTCCTCGCGGCGGCAGCGGTCGCGACACCGTTCCCGGGGACGTGCCGGCTCCCCGGACAACGCCGGAGGCGGCTCCG
>CAZADJ010000031.1:1926-11848 GCA_964483845.1 uncultured Actinomycetota bacterium
GCCGAGCTCGGCGACGACGGCGCGGCCGAGCGCACGCGGACGCGCAAGCGCAGCGAGCCGAGGCAGCGGGACGCCGGCGACGACCAGGGCCGGCGGGACGGCGACCGGTCGCGCTCGAGCGACGACGCGTCGGACGACGACGGGGACGGCTCCCGGACACGCCGCAGGAGCCGCGAGCGGGGGGCGAGCTCCGAACGGGACCGGTCGGATCAGCGCACGACCACGCGCGAGACGACCGAGCCGACCGACGCGGGTGACGAGGCCCGCGGGGAGGGCCGGCCGACGATCACCCGCCGCGTCAAGGTCGAGCACATCCCCTGACCGGTCGCTGACCGGATCCTGACCGGTCCCAGACCGGTCCGCTCCACCGGGACAACCGACGACGACCCCGGCGACGCGCACCGGCGACGAGCCGCCACGGGGGACTCAGCGCACCGCGAACGGCGGCCACGGGATCCCCGGCCCACGGCTGAGCCGCAGCCACCCCCGGTCCTCGCACGTGGGACACCGACCCCACATCGTGCGGCAGAACGGGCTGAGGAGGAACGGCGGTCGGAGGAGACCGGGCACCTCGGACAACGACAGACCACGCTCGACCTCGCACCGCGAGCAGCGGACCAGGACGACCGGCGTCGGGTTGGCTTCGGGGTCGACCGAGTACAGGGCGCGCTTGCCCTGGAGGTCCGGTCGCTGCAGGCGGGCCGGGTCGGGTGGGCGCACGCGATCCAGTCCGCGGGGACCCTCCGGTCGCCGCCGACCGCCCGCGTCACCGCTCATCGCCGGGGGCTCCCTGGTCGCCGCCGGAGACCACGACCCGCTCGAGCCCGGCCGCCTCGGCCGTGACCGCACCGTCGCCGTCGGATGCCGCGGCGCGCTCCTCGTCGTCCCCTCCGACGTCCGCCACCTCGCCCAGCACGTCGCGACGTTGCTCCGGCGACCAACCCGCGTCGGCGAGCAGTTCCTCGTCCGGGGGGGCGCCGAGCAGCTCCCTGGCGATCGCCCGGTAGGCCGCCGCCCCGGGGACGGATCCGGCGTGCTCGAGGATGCTGCGGCCCTCCGCCGGTGCCTCGGCGAAGCGGATCGACTTGCGCACGGGCGGACCGACCAGCGACAGGTCGTAGCGCTCGAGCACGTCGCGGAGCACCTCGCGCGAGTGGTTCGTGCGCGAGTCGAACAGCGTCGCCACGACGCCCCGGACGGTGAGGCTCCGGTTCGTCAGACGCCGCACGTCCTGGATCGTCTCCAGCAGCTGGGCGACGCCGCGGTGCGCGAGGGTCTCGCACTGCACCGGGATGAGCACCTCGTCCGCGGCGGTGAGCCCGTTGATCGTCAGCACTCCGAGCGACGGGGGGCAGTCGACGATGATCGCGTCGTAGCTGTCCACGAGGTCGGAGAGCTCCCCGCGGAGCAGGTACTCGCGGCCCGTCCGCGACAGCAGGGTGACCTCCGCGCCCGCCAGGTCGATGTTCGACGGGACGACGTCCGCGACCGGGTGCTGCAGGATGGTCGCGACGACGTCCGAGCGGCCGACCACCACGTCGTGCAGGGACGGCTCGAGCTGGTCGGGGTCGTAGCCGAGGGAGTACGTCAGACATGCCTGCGGGTCGAGATCGACGAGCAGCACGGCCCGGTCGAGCTCGAGCATCGCCGCGGCGAGGGACATCGCGGTGGTCGTCTTGGCGACGCCACCCTTCTGGTTCGCGATGGCGTAGACGGTGGCAGTCACGGTCCGGCCCGGCCTCGTCGCGGGTGGTATCTGGTCACGGCTCCACTCTGGTCACGGTCTCACGCTGGTCACGGTCTCACGCTGGTCACGATCTCACGGGGACGGTAGCGGGGCGACCCGCCCGCGACGCGACGCTCCCCGCCCGGGCGTCCCGGGTTCGGACCGCCACCCCCGGGTGGTGGTCGGTCCCGAGGGGGCGCGGCAGCGGCGTGTCACGCCGCGCGGGCCCGACCGTTGGGGTGGCGGACCCGCGCTCAGACGTCGAGGAGGCCGAGCTTCGCCGCCTCGGCGACCGCTCCCGCGCGGTTGCGCACCCCGAGCTTGTCGTACAGCTCCTGGGCGTAGGCCTTCACGGTCCGTTCGGTGACCCCGAGCTCGTCGCCGATCTCGTTGTTCGTCATCCCCTCCGCCATCAGCTCGAGGACCTGCTGCTGGCGCGGTGACAGGTGCGGGCCGGCGTCGTTCTTCGGCACCTCGAGGACGATCGTGGCGTCCTCCTGCTGCGCAGCCATCGCCGGATCCTCGAAGACCGCCTCGACGGGCCCGAAGGCCACACGGTCACCGTGGCGCAGCACCCGCGGACCGGCGACCTCCTCCCCGTTCACCTTCGTGCCGGCGCTCGACCCCAGATCGGTCAGGATCACCGCTCCGGCCTCCTTGCGCAGCTCCGCGTGGACGCGTGACACCCTCGGCTCGACCAGCACGTAGGTGTTGTCCTCCCGCCGTCCGAGCGTCCCGACGTCCTCCCCGAGCTGGATGGAGTCACCGGCCATCGGCCCGTTGCGGAAGGTGAGGCTGGGCAGGGGCACGATCTTGCGCGCCTTCTGGACCTGCTCGGACACGTGGGCTCCCCCGGTGGCGGGCTGCGACGGACCGTTCGGCGTCCCCCGTCGACGCCGCCGATGCTACCCGTCCGACCGTACGGTTCGCATTCCGATGCGGGCGTGCTACCGAGGCAGCCGCTCACGCAGTCGCCACACCTCGTCGGCGGCGGTGGTGACCTCCCCGAGGCGCAGGTCCTTGCGATCGCCGTGGTAGTCCGACCCGCCGCTCACCACGAGCCGGTTCGCCGCAGCCAGGTCCCGGTACCGCGTGCGCTGGTCCTCGTCGTGGTCGGGGTGGTCGGCCTCGATGCCGGCGAGCCCGGCCTCGATCACGCGCTCGACGACCTCCTCGGGGATCCCCCCTGCCCCGGGCGGTCCGTACAGCCCCGGGTGGGCGAGCACCGCGACCCCGCGAGCCGACCGGATCAGCTCGACGCATCGGACCGGGTCGACGGCGTACTTCGCGACGTAGGCCGGTCCACCGTCGTGCAGCCAGCGGTCGAACACCTCGCTGACGTCGTCGGCCGCGCCGGTCTCCACCACCGCCGCCGCGATGTGCGGGCGGCCGATCGGCGCCGGCCCGGCCAGCTCCCGGACCCGGTCCATCGAGATCGCGATGCCCAGCTGTCCGAAGCGCTCGACGGTCTCGACGGCACGTCGGTCCCGCTCACCGCGGATCCGCTCCAGCTCCCCGGCGAGCTCCCGGTGCTCCGGGTCGAACCAGTAGCCGAGCACGTGGACGCTGTAGCCCTCGTGCTCCGCGGAGATCTCCGCGCCCGGGACGATCTCCAAGTCGGTGCCGTCGGCCGCCGCCCGCGCCGCCTCCCAGCCAGCGGTGGTGTCGTGATCGGTGACGGCGAGACCGCGGAGTCCGAGTTCGCACGCGAGGGCGACGTTCTCGGCGGGCGAGGTCGTTCCGTCGCTGAACGTGGTGTGGGTGTGGAGGTCGTAGCCGGCCACCGTGCTCCTCGCTCCGGGCGACGTTCGCGGGACGACTCACACCGGTCCGCCATCGTTCGACTGGACGTGCAGCGTAGTCACGATGAACTACGAACTACGCTCCGTGAACAGCCACGATGGTAGGCACCGCAGAAGACGGCGCCGCACCGCAGCGGGCGAGAACCGGTCGCTCAGGTGGTGAGCCTAGTGGCCACCACGACGGAGACGGCTGTGGGCGTGCGGACGCGGCGAGGGGGAGGGCCGATCCGACGGCCGACCCAACACGATGGGAGAGGGCGACATGGGAGACCCAACCACCGGTCGGCGGGCGACGCGGATCTTCGCTGTCCTGTCGACCCTCGTACTGATCATGGCGACGTTCGCGGTCGTGAGCGTGGCCGACCACTCGCAGGACCGCGACGATCTCGACCCGCACTGTCCGGACCACCAGGGCCACCCCAACAAGGTGGAAGACCCGGCCCCCGGATCCGTGCACAGCACCACCGTCGACGGGACGGAGGTCTTCCTCCACTTCAGTGACGACCTGCACTCCGTGGAGTTCTACGCCGACGAGGAGGGCACGGAGCCGCTCACGGTCGAGTTCTGCATCAAGGCCGGCGATAAGGCCGGCGGCAAGGAGATCGGCCAGGAAGGCCACGTGTCGTGGCAGAACAACGGGGGTCAGACCCCCCAGATCAGCTACGTCATCGTCTACCGCATCGTCGACGGGGAGGACGGCTGCCCGGGCGACGACGGGGACATCGATCTCCAACCGGACGAGGCGACGAACACCGTGGGCGACACCCACCAGGTGACCGCGACGGTGACCGACAGCGAGGGCGAGCCCTGTGAGGGTGCGAACGTGCGCTTCGAGGTCGACGACAACGGCAGCCCGTCGCCGACGGAGGGTGACGCCACCACCGACGACCAGGGCGAGGCCGGCTTCGAGTTCTCCAACACCGACGAGTCCACCAACGAGATCACGGCCTGCACCAACGCCGACGGCTCGTTGCCGGACGACTGCGACGACGCCGACCACGTCGCGACCGCCACCAAGCACTGGGTCGACGACGGCCCGGAGCCGGACGGCTGCCCGACCGACCTGACCCTGACGCCCGACGACGCCACGAACACCGTGGGCGACACCCACCAGGTGACCGCGACGGTGACCGACAGCGAGGGTGACCCGTGCGGTGGCATCGAGGTCCTCTTCGAGGTGACCGGCGCCAACGAGGCGACCGGAACCGACACCACCGACGATGATGGTCACGCCCACTTCGAGTACACGGGTGACGAGGCGGGGACCGACACGATCACCGCCTGCACCACCGACGACGGCGACGCGCCGGAGTCGTGCGACGACACCGACGCGACCGTCCAGGGGACCGCCACCAAGCAGTGGGTCGACGGTGCCGAGGCGTTCTGCCGGGCCAGGCTCGTGAGCCTCTTCGACGCGGAGTTCGTCCTGTTCGAGGCGAACGCGCCCGGTGAGCCCTGCACGACCGAGGACGGGTCCCTGCTCAACGCGGGACAGATCCGGCTCCTGCGCGCCGAGACCGACGAGGAGGACGACAACGAGGCGGTGGCCGAGGTGCTCGGCCTCGGTGGCCAGGAGGGCGACCCAGGCGGGATCTCCCTCCTCGGCGCCCGCACCGACTGTGACGGTCAGGAGGCCTACCTCCTGCTGATCACCGACGGTGACGGTGAGGACGTCCTCCGGATCGCCGGTGAGGACGAGCCGCTGCCGAACCTCGCGTCGGACGAGGACAACGGGATCTTCTTCACCGACACGGACGAGGACGAGGGCAAGGCCCAGGTCCTCGCGCTGCGACTACAGGGCACCGAGCTCGTGGTCGTCAGCGAGGCGGAGACCCGCTGCTGAGCTGCTGAGCGGGGTCCGAGCCCGGCGGGGGCGGCCGATCGGCCGCCCCCGCACCCTGTGCGGTGCCGGCGGTGGGAACCCCGACCGGCTCAGGAGGGCTCAGGTGAAGGCGTTCTCGCCGGTGAGGTGGCGGCCGATCAGCAGCTGGTGCACCTGCGAGGTGCCCTCGTACAGGGTGGTCACGCGCGCGTCGCGCAGCAGCCTGGCGACCGGGTACTCGTCGATGTAGCCGTACCCACCGTGGACCTGCACCGCGCGGTCGGCGCAGCGCACGGCGGCCTCGGTGCAGAAGTACTTCGCGGTGGACGACTCGACCGTGTAGCGCTCCCCCGCCGCCTTGCGCTCCGCGACCCGGCGCACCAGACCGCGACCGGCCTCGACGTCGACGTGCATGTCGGCGAGCATCGCCTGGACGAGCTGGAACGAGGCGATCGGCCGGCCGAACTGCTCGCGCTCGCCCGCGTAGCGCACGGCGACCTCCAGCGCCTCGCGCGCCACCCCGACGCAGGCGGACGCGAGCGAGAAGCGGCCGTCGTCGAGGGCGGAGAGCGCGACCTTCATCCCGCCACCGACCTCCCCGAGGACCGCGGCCCCGTCGACGCGCACCCCCTGGAGGGAGATCTCGGCGGTGTCGCCGGCGCGCAGACCGAGCTTGCCGTGGATCTGGCGCCCCTCGTACCCGTCGGTCTCCTGGGCGACGAGGAAGCAGGTGATCCCCAGGTCCTCGTCGCCGTCGAAGGCGCGGGCGAACACCATGCTCAGCGCGCCGAGGCTGCCGTTGGAGATGAAGATCTTGGACCCGTCGATCACCCACCCATCCCCGTCGCGCACCGCGCGCGAGGTCATCTGCGCCGGGTTGCTGCCCGCCTCCGGCTCGGTGAGCCCGAAGGCACCGAGCTCGCCGCGGGCCAGACGTGGCAGCCACGCGCGCTGCTGCTCGTCGGTCCCCCACCGCATCAGGCTGCCTCCGACCAGCCCGACGTTCACCGAGACGGTGGAGCGGATCGCCGAGTCGGCCGCCCCGAGCTCCTCCATCACGGCCGCGTAGCCGAACGGATCCAGACCGATGCCGCCGTGCTCCTCGGGGAACGTCGCGCCGAGGAACCCGATCTCGGCCAGCGGCTCGAGCAGCTCCACGGGGAAGTCCTCGTCACGGTCACGCTCGCGCGCCCCGGGTCGGAGCTCACGGTCACAGAAGTCCCGCGCGGTGGCCTGCAGGGCCTCCAGCTCCTCGCGGTCGGTCCCGGTCGTCGATGACGTGTCGGTGGCCACGTCCGGCTCCTCTCGGCGGGGTGGTCCCCGCCAACGCTAACCGCTGCGCACGTCCCCTGAGGCCGCGCCCGACGCCGCCGCTAGCGTGCGCCACGGCCACCGGGAGGGTGCGGCGTGGGTCCGAGACCGGTCCTCGGCGTCGGCGCGGTCGTCGTCGACGACGACGGACGGCTGCTGGTCGTCGAACGCGCGAACGAGCCGGCCGCGGGTCGGTGGACGCTACCGGGCGGCAAGGTGGAGCCCGGCGAGCGCATCGTCGAGGCGATCGCCCGTGAGGTCCGTGAGGAGACCGGCCTCGAGGTCACCGTCGGCGATCTCCTCGGCGTCCACGAGGCGATCTGGGACGGGGGTCACTACGTGATCGTCGACCACCGCGCCGAGGTGACCGGCGGGAGCCTCGCCGCGGGCGACGACGCCGCGGACGTCGCGTGGATGGGCCGGAGCGAGCTGGAGGCGGCGACGACGACCCGTGGGCTGCTCGCGTTCCTCGATCGTCACGAGGTCGAGCTCGCCCCCTGACGGGTGACGCGCGAGCGTGATGAGGTCCCGATGGGGCCCGGCCAGCTGGGCGGCTCAGACGGTCGGGTCGGCGCCTCGGCCGCCGGCCCCGCGCTCCTCGTCCACCTCGCGTCCGGAGCCATCACCGCGCCGGTGGCGCGCCAACGCGCCCGCGCCGAGCAGGGCGGCGCCGGCCGCCGCGGTGCCGCCGCCGGTCGCGGGCAACGGCGCCTCGTCGGGATCGTCGTCGCTCGGGGCGGGCTCCGGAGCGGGATCGGGGACGTCCGGGTCGTCGACCGCCCCGACGAGGTCGGCGATGTCGCGCTGCACGTCGGCGCTGAGGACGCTCGCGTCGCCGACGAGGCGGACGTGGACGAACCCGTCGCGCCGCTCGGCGAGGTAGCGCTCGGCGCCGGGTCCGTCGGCCAGTCGGCCCGCCGGCGCCAGCACCAGCGCGCTCGGCGCGGACTCCGCGCCCCCGGCCTCCATGAACCAGAACGGGCCCCCGTCGTCGTCCTCCTCCTCGTCGAGGTGGAACGAGCCGGCGCCGGCCGCCGCAGCGGCGACCAGCCCACCGGCCAGGTCGTCGCCACCGACGACCCACACGACGTCGACGAGCCCGGCCTCGCGCACCCCACGCTCCGCGATCAGGCGCCCGGTCTCGAAGCGGTCACCCGCGCCGACGCGCTCCACGAGCAGCCCCGCGTCGCGCAGCTCGCTCTCGACCGTGGCGGAGACCTCACCCTCCCCTCCGGCGATGATCAGCCGCTCCACGCCGGCGGTGTCGATGGCCGCCCACGTCGTCTCGGGGAGCCCGCCTGCCCCGGTGAGCAGCACGGGCCGACCCGCCGCCGCAGCGACGGGGCCGAGCGGGACCGCCGCGACCGGTCCCGCACCGGGGTTCGTGTCGGCGGCGACGAGCACCGCCTCGCCGTGGGTCGCGCCGATCTCCTCGGCGATCAGCCGGGCGGTGTCGTAGCGGTCCTCGCCCGCGACCCGGCGGATCCCGTCGCGCTCGATCCCCGCGCCCTCGAGGTCGTCGGCGACCCCCGGTCCGAGCGCGTCCTCGCCACCGACGAGCAGCGCCCGCTCGGCGCCGAGGCGGACCACCTCGTCCACGACGACGTCGGCGAGTCCGTCGCGGCGGCCGAGGAGCACCGGACCACCGTGACCGACGGCGAGCGGCACCGCTGCGAGCCCCTCCAGGGGCGCGTCGGCGCTGACGATCGTGACCGTCGGCGCCCCGTCGTCGAAGGCGACCTGCGAGACGGCGGCGGACGTCGCCTCCGGGGTGGGCCCGGCGTGCCGGTGGAGGTGCGGGCCGCCCGTCCCCCCGGTGACCGGGGTGGCGGCTGGGGGTCGGGCCGTGAACGCCTCCTCCAGCACCCGGCCGTCGAACCCACCGCGGGGCGGACCGAGCCCGAGCAGCCAGGCGGCGGTCGGCGCGATGTCGATGTTGCGAGCCGTCGCCGGGTCGTGGACGTCCGGGTCCTGCCCGTCGGGCTCGCCGATCACCTGGTCGCGGACGAGGCCGTCCCAGCCACCGGAGACGATCACCGGGATGGGGAGGGTGGTGACGTGTCCGTGGTTGCCGGGGATCGGGTTGGAGGTCTGACCGGTCTCGGTGGCGCGCCAGCCCTCCTCCACCTCGACGACGAGGTCGCCGGTGCGGTCGCCGGCCAGCCCCCACTCCGGGTGGGCGGAGCCGACCCAGTGCTCCTGCCCGCCGTCCAGCGGGTTCGGCCGCGTGTAGTGCGCCGAGCGCACCCCCTCGGTCGCCATCGCGATCTCGCGCATGCGCGTGAGACGCTCGAGCGCCCGCGGCTCCTCGGGGTGGCGAAGCGCGTACATCGCGGCGCCGCCGTTCAGGCCGATGACGACCTCATCGCGCAGCAGGTCGTCGTCCTGGAACCGCGGGTGGAGGTTCACGATCCGGTCCGGCATCGACCAGTCCATGTTGTGGTCGGCCGTGACGATGTAGACGGTCGAATCCCACTTGCCCTCCTGCTTCAGCTGCTCGACGTGCAGCCGCAGCAGCGTGTCGACGTTGTTGATGCGCTCCTCGTACCAGAGCTGCGCCTGGTGCGCGGAGCCCCACGAGCTCGCGTCGACGTGTCCGACCCGATCCACGTCGCCGAGGTTCGCGAACAGGAAGTCCGGATCCAGCTCGGAGGTGACGCGGTAGACCTCTTCGATCACGAGGTTGTCGGTCTCGTGGTCCGACTCGGGGATGTAGACGCGAGGCTGGTAGACGTGGCTCGCGTCGGGCTCGCCGTCGCCGTCGCGGTCGTGCTCGCTCATGTGGACGAGGTACTCCTTGGAGACCACCGCCGCGGTCGTGAGCTCGGGGGCCTGCCGGCGCGCGACGGTGAAGATCGTGTCGCCCTTGAGGTAGCGGGGGTTGTCCCCGACCCGCGGGTTGAAGCCGGCGCGTCCCGGGACCGAGTTGCCGGGCATCCCGTGCCGTGCGGACAGCATCCCGGTCAGCATCGCGACGTGGTTCGGGGTCGTCTCCGCGATCATCTCCGCGCGCCCGTCGGGCCAGAACGTGCCCTGTCCGGCGAGCTCGAGGAGGAACGGGGTCCGGACCGGATCGATCCGCTCCGGACGCAGCCCGTCGATCACCATGACGTAGACGCGCACCGGCCCGGACTCCGCCCACGCGGGCCGCGCCCACACCCCGGGGCGCGCCGCGGTCGTGGCCACGAGGCCACCGACCGCGACCCATCCCGCGCTGCGCAGGAACCGGCGTCGGTCCATGCGTGGTCCGTCCATGCGTGG
>CAZADJ010000031.1:11948-18365 GCA_964483845.1 uncultured Actinomycetota bacterium
GCCCGACCGTTCAGGAGGGACCATGCTGCGCGTCCAGGTGCTCCAGGCGGTGGTCTTCGACCACGCGTCCTGGGACCGGGAGACGGGCACGATCGACCCGGCGATCGTCGTCCGCGGCGAGCTGCCGTCGCACGCGCAGCCGTTCGGTGTCGACCGCGTCTACCGCGGACCGCAGGGCTACTACGACGAGTCCTTCGCCCTGGTCGGACCGTCCGGTGAGGTCGTGTACGAGCATCCCTACGCGCGGGTGCACCTGCGCGGGGAGATGTTCGAGGACCGCTTCCGCGACGTCGTCGACGCCGAGATCGAGCTCAACTCACCGGAGGAGCACGCCCTCGTCTTCCTCATGAACGACATCGAGGTCGGGCGCATCCCGGTGTTCATCGACGCTCCCGAGTCGGTCACCGCGGCCGGCGTGCTCGACGACGTCGTCGCCTCGACCCTGAAGAAGAGCGACATCATCTGGCTCACGATCCCCCAGCCCGGCGGTGCCGACGTCACCCGGCCGGCGTGGTTCGTCTACCAGGACGACAAGGTGTTCGTCCTGACCGGCCCGGACGAGCAGGACCTCACCAACATCGATCAGGCGGACGAGGTGACGTTGACCGTGCGGAGCAAGGATGACCGCTCCCAGATCGGGGAGCTGCCGGCTCGCGTGCGCGTCGTCGACAACGACTCGGACGAGTTCGAGCGCGTCGCGCAGAGCGGCGTCGGCAACCGGCTGAACCTGAACGACCTCCCGGACGCCTTCGAGCGCTGGCGGGAGACGTGCACGCTGGTGGAGCTCACCCCGCAGGAGTCCTGAGCCGGCGCCAGACCACCGCCCCGATCCCGGCCACGACCGCGGCGATCAGCGCGACCAGCCCTGCCACGACCCACGTAGGGGGCAGCGGCCGCTCCGAGACCGCCGCGATCTCGCGCAGCTCACCGACCGGTGCGTGCCAGACGAGGCTCGCGCCCTCCACCTCGTCCGCGTCGTGGTCCTCGGGCGCGGTGGGCAGGGTCACGCGCAGGTCGTAGCGCACGAACTCGTCGCCGCGCTCGCCGATCAGCCGCTCGAGCGCCTCCTCGTCGAAGCCGACCCCCTCGCCGCGCGCACCCGGTGTGGAGGGCGCCAGGAGACCGACGCGCCCCGCGACGGCGACCGCCCCGCCGGGTCGCGCCTCCACGCGTAGCCCCTCGAAGATGCGCGGGTCGTGCTCCGGGTCGAGGCCGCGGTGGATGCCGTCGAGGAGGTCGGCGAGCTCCTGGGGGTCCTCGAACGCCGCGTCGAAGCGGACCGCGAGCCCCCCCGCGTCGGGGCGGTCGACGGTGGCGTCCCACTCGGGCTCACGCTCGGCGATCTCCGCGAGCCCCGCGAGGACGTCCACCCCGGCGTCGTCCAGGATGCGTTCGAGCTCCTCGTCCAGGCTGACGAGCACCGCCGCCTCGCCGGCGCCGCCGCGCTCGAGGTCGAGGTCCACCGCGATGGACAGCTCGCAACCCGCCAGCAGCGCGACGGCCGCGAGCAGCGGGAGCAGGCGGGGCACGCGCACCTCCGAGCGACGACGGTCGGGGTCGGAGGCGGAGCGTACCGGCGGTACCATCACGGTCGATCCCGCTCCTCGCGAGCCACATCGGAAGGTCCGCCGTGCCCCAGCGTGCGCCGACGAACGAGCAGATCCTCGAGGCGCTCGACGACGTCGACGAGCCGGAGCTCGAGCGCGCGATCACCGACCTCGGCATGGTCGAGGCGGTATCGGTGGACGACGCGACCGTGACCGTGTCCCTGAAGCTCGCCTTCCCGGGCGCGTCGAGCCAGGACACGCTGATCCGTCGCGTCACGGAGGCGATCCGGGACCTCGGCGGCGTCGAGACGGTCGAGTTCGAGCTCGAGCCGCTCTCCGAGGAGGAGCGTCAGGCCATCTCCCGTCGTCTCCGCGCGGAGCGTGGGCAGACCGGCACGTCCGGTCAGGACGAGCAGAGCGTGTTCGCGCGCGCCGGCTCGCCGACGAAGGTCATCTCGGTCGCCTCCGGCAAGGGCGGGGTGGGCAAGTCGTCGGTCACCGTGAACCTGGCCGCCGCCCTCGCCGACGAGGGACACGCGGTCGGGGTGCTCGACGCCGACATCTACGGGTACTCGGTCCCGCGGATGCTCGGGGTGACCGGCCGACCGATCGGGTTCGAGGGGCTCGTCATGCCGCTGCGCGGCCACGGCTGCAAGGTGATCTCGATCGGCTTCTTCCTGCCGGATCCCGACCGTCCGGTGATGTGGCGCGGGCCGATGCTGCACCGCGCCCTGCAGCAGTTCCTCAACGACGTGTGGTGGGGCGAGCTCGACTTCCTCCTCTGCGACCTCCCGCCGGGCACGGGCGACATCGCCATCTCCCTCGGCCAGATGCTGCCCAACGCGGACCTGGTCGTGGTGACGACGCCGCAGGACGCGGCCGGCAAGGTCGCGGTCCGGGCGGGCCAGATGGCCGAGGAGACCGGGATGCAGGTCGCCGGCGTGGTCGAGAACATGGCCACCTTCACGTGCCCCGAGTGCGGCTCCAGCCACGACATCTTCGGGTCGGGTGCCGGCGACGACGTCGCCGAGGCGCTCGAGACCGACGTCCTCGGCCGCGTCCCGATCGACCCCCGTCTGCGCGAGGGCGCCGATGCCGGCACCCCGCTGGTGCTGTCCCACCCCGACGTGCCCGCCGCCCAGGCCCTGCGCACCGTCGCACGCGACCTCGCCGAGCGGACCCGCTCGGTCGTCGGCAAGTCCCTGCCCGTGGTCGGGGGCTGACGGAGGACCTCGTGAGCTGCGTCGAGTGCGGTGGTCCCGTCCCCCGCCGGGCGCGCTTCTGCCCCCGCTGCGGTGCCTCCGTGGGCCGCTCCGCGGGGACGGCCACGGATGCTGACGGACGCGAGGGGGGCGCTCGGACCTCCCACCGGACGCGGGTCGCGACCGTCGTCGCCGCCCTCGTCGGGGTCGCCGCGGTGCTGGTCGTCGCGCGCCTGATGACGGTGGACACGGAGGCGGACGGGACGACGCCCCCGGAGACGGGCGCCGCGCCGGGCCCGACCGTCGCGGTCGAGACCGGCGAGTGCGCGGACGACCGGCGCGGTTGCGTCGCGTGGCGGCTCACCGTCGACGGCGGCGGGGTGGTCACGGGGACCTCGCTCGTCGACGGGACCGGGTACGCGGGTGTGGACCTCCGTCGGGACGGCGGCGGCGTGGTCGCGTTCTCGGTGGCGACCGGGGAGGTGCGCTGGACCCGCCGCACGAACCGTCCCGTGCAGCTCGTGCCCGCGGCCGATCCCGAGACGGTGGTGGTCGTGGAGGAGCCGCCGATCGGCGAGAACAGCCCCGTCCAGGCCCTGGAGGCGACGACCGGGGAGCGCCGCTGGCGCTCGCGCGCGCCGTTCCGGGTGATGGTGGCGCCCACGATCGCCGACGGGCGCCTGCTGATCGCCGGGTACCCGCCGGCCGGCGTCGCGATGGACCTCCACGACCCGACGCGGTCGACGCCGCTGCCGGTCGACGGCGCCGTGCGGGGCCCGCTCGTCGGTCACGACGGGATGGCCTACGTCCCGCTGGCCGAGCGGCTCGAGGCCGTGGACCTGCGCGGTGACGACCGCGGCTGGCAGGTGCCGGGATCGGCCGCTCCCGGCGACCGTGTGGCGCACGGCCACCTCGTCGCCGTCGACGGGGACGGGTCGGTGGTCGCCTACGAGGCCGCCACCGGCGAAGAGGCGTGGCGCGCGGACCTCGAGGCTGCCCTCGTCCCGCCGTTGGTACGCGACGCCCGCGTGATCGTCGCCGGCGACGCTGAGCTCACCGCACTGGACCCCGCGACCGGCCAGGTGCGCTACCGACGCCCGGTCTCGCTCCCGGTCCCCCTCCAGGTGGGATCGCACCGGGACACCGTCTACCACCTCTCCGGGACGGCACTCACCGCCGTCCCGATGGGTGCCGGGCCGCAGGCGCCGCCCGTCTGGTCCCACACGTTCGCCGGGGACGGACCGCGTCACCTACCGGCGATCGCCGTCGGGGGGGCCCGGCTGGTCCTGAGCACGCGGAGCGAGCTGATCGCGTTCGTCCCGTGACCGGCCCGCTCAGGCGGGGCCGGCGCGTCCGCGCGCGGTGATCTCGTCGCCCGGACGCACGGCAAGCCCGGTGAGGACCCCGACACCCAGACCGGCGACGACGTCGGTCGGGTAGTGCACCCCCACGTGGATGCGGGAGACCCCGACGGCCGCCACGATGCCGGCCGCGACGACCCGCGCAGCCGGCGGGAGGCTCGGCGCCAGCCCGGTCGCGACCGCCGCGGCCACGGCCGGATGCCCGCTGGGCCAGGACGACCCGGCGGGCGTCGCCACGAGCTGGTCCGCAGCGTCGGTCTCGTAGGGTCGTGCGCGTCCCACCAGCTGCTTCATGCCCTGCGCCACGACCCAGGCGCCGGTCCCGGTGACCGCGACCTGACCGGCGGCGCGCCGCCGACCGGTGGCGGCGAGCCAGGCGCCCGCACCGGCCACGGCGTACATCGAACCGACGTCGGTCGCGACCGCGATGGTCGCGTCCGCGACCCGCCCCCGTGTCCGTCGGAGCCGGCGCGCCAGACGCCGGTCGGCGCGGTCAGCCCGCGGATCACGCAGCGCCGCGTACGAGCCCACGACGGCGGCGAGCGCGACGCCGGCGGCGAACCAGCCGCGGTGCTGCGATCCGGCGCTCACGTGGCTTCGGGGTCCGTCGGGGGCGGCTCCGAGCGCTGCTCCCCCGACCGCCCGGCGCCGGAGGCCCGTCCGCCGTCGCGCGACCCACCCGGCTCACCGCTGATGTCACGCCCGAGCTGGCGCAGCTCCGCGCGCATGGAGCGCAGCTCACGGTCGAGGTCCTCGACCTCAGCCGCCCGCTTCAGCTCCGCGACGCTCTTCGAGGTCTCGGCCCGGAACCGCGCGACCAGCTCGCCCGCCTGGCGCGCCAGCTGCGGGAGGCGGTCAGGGCCGAAGACGAGCAGCGCGATGAACGCGATGACCAGGATCTCCTGGAAACCGACGTTGCCCACGGTGCGCTCCGCGTCCTCGTCAGACCTGGGGGCCGGATGCGCTCGACTCAGCCGCGCCGGACCACCACCCCTCGAGCGTACTGGCGGTCACAGGTCCCACTCGCCCAGGGTCACCTCGATGGCGAGCGTCTCCCCCTCCCGGATCACCTCGAGTTCGAGGATGTCACCGGGCTCGTGGCGTCGTATTGCCGCCACGAGCTCGTCCATCGCACGGACGGGCTCCCCGTCGGCCGCGACGATGACGTCGCCGGACCGCACGCCGGCCTCGTCGGCGGGACCGCCCGGCTCGGCCGTGTCCACGATCACGCCCTCGGTCACCTCGAGGTCGAACTCCTGCGCGAGGCGCGGGTTGAGGGTGCCCCCGGTGATGCCGAGGCGGGCGTGGCGCACGGTCCCCTCGTCGATCAGCTGGTCGGCGATGCGCACCGCGTCGTGCGCGTTGATGGCGAAGCCGATGCCGATGTTGCCCGGAACCTGTCCGAACTCCTGGACGGTCGCGAGGATCGCCGTGTTGATCCCGACGAGGCGGCCGCTCGCATCGACCAGCGCGCCACCCGAGTTCCCCGGGTTGATCGCGGCGTCGGTCTGTATCACGTTCGGGATGGAGACGATGCCCTCCTCGATCGGGACCTCCAGGCTGCGGTCGAGCCCCGAGATCACGCCGGTGGTGACCGAGGCGTTCAGGCCGAACGGCGCACCGATCGCGATCGCCGTCTCGCCGACCCCCACCGCCTCCTCCCGCACGCTGATCGCCGGCAGCCCGTCCCGGTCGATGCGGAGCACGGCCAGATCGGTGAGCTGGTCGGTGCCGACGATCTCGGCGTCGAGACGCTCGCCGCTGGCGAGCTGGACGCGCAGGCGGTCGGCGCCGTCCACGACGTGGTTGTTGGTGATGATGTAACCGTCGGAACGGTAGATGACACCGGAGCCCAGCCCCTCCTCCGTCGGGACGCCGTTCTCGGTGCCGAACCGGTCGATGCGCACGACGCTCGGCGTGACCGCCTCGGCGACAGCGGGGACGACGTTGCCCTCTTCGCCCGCCACCTCGACGATCGGTGCCCGCACGTCGCCGGCCATCTCGGGGGCGACACGGCTCAGCGCGAGCGTCCCCGCGGTGCCGATCATCGCGCCGACCAGCGCGGCGACGAGGATGATCAACGCTCCCGGGCGCGTCCCCCTCCGGTCACCGGGCTCGGCGGTCCCGGTGGTGTCCGGGGGACGCACCGATCCGGCCGGCGAGCCCGGACCCTCGTGCTCCGGCCCCCAGGTCGCCGGCGGCGGCAGCGGCGCGGCCGGTACGGCCGATCCCGTGCCGGCATCGTCGGCGGCGGTGTCGACCACGCCGCTGGACCGTTCCCCCGGCTCGTCTCTCGCGTCGGGCATG
>CAZADJ010000032.1:0-18004 GCA_964483845.1 uncultured Actinomycetota bacterium
TCGGGGGTGGTGTAATTGGCAACACAGCGGGTTCTGGTCCCGTCGTTGAGGGTTCGAGTCCTTCCCCCCGAGCTGTCGGTCGCGGCGACGAGCTAGCGGCCGCTGGAAGCGGAGCGCACCACCGGAACGGCACCACCGGAACGGAGCGCACCGCCGGCGCGCACGCCCGGCGGGGCGCCTGCCGGAACGCGGACGGCCCGAGCGGGACCGCTCCACACGACAACTGCAAACGTGCCCCCGTCGTCTAGCCTGGCCTAGGACGCCGCCCTCTCAAGGCGGTAACGTCGGTTCAAATCCGATCGGGGGTACTCGGAGGGGCACTCTCCGTCGCGAGGGTGCCCCTCGTCTGTGTCCGGCCGGCGCGACCGTGTCAGTTCAGGAAGCGGATCGTCATGGGGCAGCGGTACCACTCCCCGGCGGCCGCCTTCAGCGCCGCGACGATGGTCACGATGAACCACAGCAGGAACACCAGCGGTAGCAGCACGATGCCGACGAGGAGCAGGAGCGACACGGCCGCGACGACCGCGTAGATGAGCACGCTGAGGTTGAAGTTCACCGCCTCCCTGCCGTGGTGGTCGATGAACGGGTGGTCCTCGCGCTTGACGGCCCAGACGATCACCGGGCCGATCACCGGGATCGGCACGAGGAAGACGCTGTAGGCCGCGAGGTGGGCGGCCATCGCCCAGTTGCGGACGTCCTGGTCGAGGGCTCCGGCGCTCGGCGTCGGGTCGATCGGGGACCCGTCCGGTGGACGATCAGCCGGACGCGGCGGCGGCGTCGTGGCCTCCGGAGCGTCGTCCGGGGCCGCGGGGCCGCTGCCGTCCCCTCCGCCGGCGGCTCCCGGTCTCCGACCGCCGTCGACAGCGGGCGGATCGGGACCCTCGGGGGCCAGCGAGGTGCCGCACCGGGGACAGGCGGCCGCACCGGGGCTGAGCTCGAAGGCGCAGGACGGGCAGGTGCGCGCCACGGTCTCCCTGTCGTCGGTCGTCGTCCAGCCTACGCGTCGGAGAGGAACCGGCGGACGGCGTCCAGCGCCGTCTCGACGTTCGCGACCGGGACGTGCTCCCCGGCCTGATGCGCCTGGGAGGTCAGGCCGGGGCCGTAGTTCAGCGAGGGGACGCCGAGGGTCGCGAACCGCGCCACGTCGGTCCAGCCCTGCTTGCCGCCGACCGGTGCGTCGACGGTCGTGACGAAGTCCTCGACCATCGGGTCGCCGCGGAACGGTGGGGCCGGCGGCGCACGGTCCACGATCTCGACCTCAGCGCGACCGTCGACCCACGCGCGCAGTTCCTCCTCCGCCTCGTGCAGGTCGCGGCTGGGGGCGAAGCGGAGGTTCACGTTCACCCAGAACCTCCCCGGCGCGACGTTCTTCGGGTTGTCGGTCCACGCCTGGGTCGCCGACAGCACGTCCCGGTAGGTGACCCCGTCCACCTCGACCGTGGTCGGCTCGCGTTCGGCGAGCTCGGTCAGCACGGGGATCGCAGCGTCCAGCGCGCTCCGGCCGGTCCACGGCCGTGCCGAGTGCGCCTGCCGGCCGATGAAGGTGAGCTCCGCTTGCAGGCTGCCCGTGCAGCCCAGCTGCACCTCGAGGTCGGTCGGCTCGAGCACGACCGCCAGCGCAGCGTCGGTGAGCCAGTCGACCTCGTCGAGGACGTCGGCCAGCTCGTTGTCCTCGGCCGGCCCCTCCTCACGCGCGTACAGCACGAGCGCGAGCTCGTACGGGGAGCCCGCACGGAGGTCGGCGTCGCCGAAGACGGCCTCCGCGACCGCGATGCCCGCCTTCATGTCCGAGGTCCCTCGTCCGACCACGACCTCCCGCCCCTCGCGCTCCTCGAGCCGCGGCTCACGGTCCTCCTCGGTCGGCGGGACCACGTCGATGTGGCCCACGAGCAGCACCAGCGGTCGCTCGCCCGGCCCCCCGACGACGACGCTGTCCCCGACCCGCGTCACGTCCTCACCGGCGGCCCGGTACCTGGTCTCGAGCTCCGTCGCGAGCGCCGCCTCGGAGTCGGTCACGGACAGGTGGGTGCAGAGCTCGACGAGCCGATCGACGACGTCCACGGCGCTTCAGACCTGGACCTGGAACTCGCGGAGGGCGTCCTCCAGCGAGGTCCTCGTGTCGGTCGAGGCCTGCCGCTCGCCGATGATGAGCGGAGACGGCAGCCCGTAGGTGCCGGCGGGGAACTCCCGCTGACGCACGCCGGGCACGACGACGGCCCGTGGCGGCACGTCGCCGTACCGGGTGACCGGCTCCTCGCCGGTGACGTCGATGATCGGGATGGAGGAGGTGATCACCGTCATCGCCCCGAGGACGGCCTCCGCACCGATGCGCGCCCCCTCGGTGACGACGCAGCGGGAGCCGATGAAGGCGCCGTCCTCGACGATCACCGGGTGGGCGTTGGGCGGTTCGAGGACCCCGCCGATCCCGACCCCGCCCGCGAGGTGCACGTCGCGTCCGATCTGCGCGCAGGACCCGACGGTCGCCCAGGTGTCCACCATCGAGCCGGACCCGACCCACGCGCCGATGTTCACGTAGCTCGGCATCATGATCGCGCCGGACTCCAGGAACGATCCGTAGCGCGCCACCGCCGGAGGGACGACCCGGACACCAGCCTCCGCGTGCCCGGTCTTCAGCGGGATCTTGTCGTGGTACTCGTACGGTCCGACCTCGATCGCCTCCATCTCCGCCTGACGGAAGTACAGGAGGATGGCCTGCTTCACCCAGCCGTGGACCGTCCAGCCGTCGTCGGTCGCGGTCGCGACCCGGATCTCACCGTCGTCCAGCAGCTGGATCGCGCCCGCGACCGCGCGACGCACCTCGTCGGAGCCCCAGGCGTCGCCCCCGGCCTCGTAGGCGGCCTCGATCGTCTCGCGGATGGCGTCGGTCATCGTCCCTCCCGGTCGCGTGGAGAGCCTACGGCAGGGCGTGGGTCGACGACGGTGGCGCATCGCCCCCGCTCGGTCGTCGTGCCGGTCATCCGCCCGGGAGCCTGCCCGCGGCGATCGCCTCGCCCCAGCGGGTGACCGCTGCCACGCACGCCTCCGCCGCCGGTACGAGGGCGAGCCGGATCCAGCCCGTTCCCGACGGCCCGAAGGCGCGGCCCGGGGAGGCGACGATGCGCTCGTCGAGCAGCGCCTCCACGTAGGCGACGTCGTCGCCGCCGGGCGCGCGGAACCAGACGTAGAAGGTGGCCTGGCTGCCCGACACCTCGATGCCGGCGTCACGGAGGAACCCGAGCACGATCCGGCGCTTCTCGCCGAAGATCGCACGCCGCTCCTCGACGTGGGCCTGGTCGTTCCACGCGGCGGTCGCGGCCGCCTGCACGAAGGTCGGCGAGGCGGTGCCGAGGTTCGGGCGCAGCTGCCGGAGGCGGTGGATCAGCTCGGGGTCGCCGACCATCGCGCCCGCCCGGTAGCCGGTCATCCCGGAGCGCTTCGACAGCGAGATGAACGACAGGAGGCCGGTGGGCGCGTCTCCCGCGGCCTCGAGCGCGGACGCGGGCGGTTCGTCGAACCAGATCTCCTGGTAGCACTCGTCCGAGCACAGCAGCACCCCGTGCTCCCGGGCGACCTCGAGCTGACGCCGGTAGTAGTCGGCATCGGCGGTCGCCCCGGTCGGGTTGTGGGGGTAGTTCACCCACGCCACCGCCGCCCGCTCCAGTCGCTCCGCCTCGACGTCCCCGAGCTCGAGCAGCCACCCGGTCTCCGGTCCGAGCCCGACCGGGTCGGGCTCACCGCCCGCGAAGCGGGTACCGCGCTCGTACACGGGGTAGCCGGGCTCCCCGTAGATGACGTGGCGCTCGTCGCCGTCGGGGTCGATCACGGCGAGCGGGAGGTGGAAGATCGCCTCCTTGCTCCCCGCGCTCGGGAGCACGTGCCGGTCCGGATCGACGTGCACCCCGTGGCGTCGGCCGAGCCACCCGCCGATCGCCTCGCGGAGCTCGGGGCGACCGGCCGCGGTCGGGTAGCGGCTGGTCGGCCCGACCGCGGCCGTCAGGGCGTCGCGGATGAAGACCGGCGTCGGCTCGTCGGGGTCGCCGATGGAGAAGTCGTGGACCGGCTCGGAGCCCGCCCGCAGCTCCTCGGCGAGCTCCTGGAGCGGTGCGAGCGGGTAGTCGCCGAGGTCGTCCAGCGCGGGGTTGCGGGTCACCATCGGCGCGCACCCTAACGGTCCGCGCCGCGAGGCGGTCACTCGGGATCGGCGAGGCCGTAGAGGAACCCGTCCCGGGAGCCGACGAAGATGTGCCCGTCCCAGACCACCGGCGTCGACTCGATGCACCCGCCGGTGGCGAGCTTGAACGTCCAGCGCTCCACGGGTCGTCGCGGGTCGCTCAGGTCGTAAGCGCGCAGCCCGCCGGAGGAGCACAGGGGGACGACGAGCGTCCCGTCGACCACCGCCGGCGATGCCCACTCGTGGTAGCCGATCCGCTCCCGGTAGGTGACCTCCCCCGTGGTCGCGTCCACCGCCAGCAGGTCGCCCGGGTGGGTGGTCACGTACACGACCCCGTCGCCCAGGGCCGGCGTGGACCAGATGCCGCCGTCGTCCCGTGACAGCCACGGTGGGGGGTCCGGCGGGACGTCGACGCTCCAGACGACGGGATCTCCGTCGGTGTACGGGTCGAGCTTGACGAGCTGGCCCACCTCCTCGGCGCGGGGCAGGAAGCGCTGCAGCTCGACCGCGACGTAGAGCATCCCCTCGCCGTCGATCGTGATGGTCGCGTCGGTGTCGTCCCCGGTCCAGAAGTCGAAGACGATCTCCGGCTCCACCGCCGCGGCCGTCCCCCGGCCGGCAGCCTCGTCGAGATCCGCGATGTCGAGGCCGACGACCCGCCCGCCGGAGTTCGCGAAGTAGACGCGCCCCTCGTACAGGGCGACGGAGTTCTCGATCGACACGTTGCGATCACCGATCGCGGCGATGAGCTCGTCGCTCCAGCCCGGCACCTCGAGGATCACCTCGGGGTCGACGGTGACCGCGCCGGTGTCGTCGTAGCCACGGTTCAACTTCACCGCGTAGAACCAGCTGTCCTCGCCTCCGACGTACATGACGTCGTTGACGATCGCGGGGCTGCCGTCCCAGTCGTTGTTCCAGACCCGCCGGGGATGCGCCTCGAGCGCCCACAGCTCGACCGGATCGCCCCGGTCGAGGGCCAGCACCCGCAGGTAGCCGTCCCGCGACCCCGTGTACAGGAGCGGGTGCCCGTCGGGATCCAGCGTCTCGGTCCCCTTCACCATGTGGCCCGTCCGGAACGGGGCACGGGTGGGCGCTCCCGTCGCACCGTCCACGAAGTGGACCGCGCCGTCGTACCCGCCGACGATGACCTCGAGCACGCCGTCGTCGCGAGCCCAGACCAGCGGCTGCCCGGTCCATCCCGTCCCGCACCACCGACGATCGCCTGAGCTCGTCTGCTCGGTCATGCACAGAGCCCCCTCCGGGTACCGCCACGCGACCGCGGGGTCACCCGGCACCGGCCCCCGACCGTAGAACGTCCGCGTCGGGTTGCCCCGGAAGGTGGTCACGCCCTCGACGGTGCCCCACGGCTCGCCGACGCTCGAGCGGTCGACCAGCGGGTGCGGGTCACGCTGGGGCGGTGGTGAGGGGACCGGGGCGGGGGCCGGGGACCCGGTCTGTTCGGGCTCGGACGGTGCGGCGTCCGCGGGCGCGGCGATCTCGCCGGTCGGCACGTCGGGCGACCCCTCCAGGGTGAGCGCGGCCACCCCGACCGCGAAGACGGCGAGCACGGCGAGGGAGACGGAGAGGACGATGGGGCGACGCACGGCCCGAGTGTACGGCGGTCGGCGCCCACGGCCCGGGAGGTACCCTCGGCCACGATGTCCGATCGACGCACCATCCTCGCGCGGGTCACCGGCCGGGATCGGCCGGGGATCACCGCGGCGATGCTGGGGGCGATCGCGGCCGCCGGTGCGGAGATCTACGACATCGAGCAGGTCACCACGCGCGACCGGCTCGCGCTCGACCTCCTCATCGGGCTGCCGGGGGACGAGCGCGGCGACACCGTCCTCAAGGACCTGCTGTTCATCGGCTGGGACCGCGGACTGAACGTGGACTTCGAGGAGGTCGAGCCGCACGCGTCCAGCCGACCGGGGCCGCCGCCCCTGCGCCACGCCGTCACGGTGATCGGCCAGCCGCTCGGCCCCGACGCCCTGGGTGGGATCGCGGAGGCGATCGCGTCCGTCGGCGGGAACATCGACCGCATCACGCGGCTCTCGCGCTACCCGGTCGTCACCTTCGAGCTGGTCATCTCCGGCGCGGACGAGGACCGGCTCCACGGCACGCTGCTGCGCGCAGCCGGCGAACACGGGATCGACGTCGCCGTCCAGCGCGAGGGCCTGGAGCGGCGCGCGAAACGGTTGGTCGTGCTCGACGTCGACTCGACGCTGATCGAGGACGAGGTGATCGACCTGCTCGCTGACGAGGCGGGTCGGTCGGACGAGGTGCGTGCGGTCACCGCCGCGGCGATGGCGGGTGAGCTCGACTTCGAGGAGGCGCTGCGACGGCGGGTCGCGCTGCTTGCCGGGCTCGACGCCGAGGCGCTCCAGCGGGCGGGGCGGCGGCTCACCCTCACGCCCGGTGCCCGGACCTTCGTACGCACCCTGAAGCGGCTCGGGTTCCGCATCGCGATCGTCTCGGGCGGGTTCACCGCGGTCACGGACACGCTGCGGGACCAGCTCGGCATCGACCACGCCCACGCCAACGAGCTCGAGGTGTCCGGCGGGCGCCTCACCGGGCGCATCGTCGGACCGGTCGTCGATCGCACCCGCAAGGCCGAGATCCTGCGCGAGATCGCCGCGGCGGAGGGCGTGCCCCTCGAGCAGACGGTCGCGATCGGAGACGGGGCCAACGACCTGGACATGCTGTCGGCCGCGGGGCTCGGGATCGCCTTCAACGCGCGGCCGGTGGTGCGCGACGCGGCGGACACGACCCTCTCCGTCCCCTACCTCGACGCGGTGCTGTTCGTCCTCGGCATCCGCCGAGAGGACGTCGAGGCCGCCGACGCCAGCGATCCGGGCGCACCCGATCTGGCCGAGCCGGTCCCGGTCCCCGGGACGCCCCCGATCTGAGGCGGGCGCCCTCCCCCGGAGCGGGGACGGGCGTCGGGCGTGCCGGTGGATAGGATGGGGCCACCACCGACGCCCCTCAGCTCGTCCGTGGGGAGGTCGGCGGCACCCCACCGAGGACGGCATCGTGGCGGATCGAACCCCGGACGCGGATCGCGACGCGCCGTCGGGCGACCTGGTCGACGCCGATCGGTTCCTCTCGCTGACGGAGCGGCTCCGGCAGGTCCGCGAACGCATCGAGGGTGGCGGCACCGACGACCGTCGGCGCACCCAGTGGCAGCGGATCCTGGTGGCGATCTCCGACGCGGCCAAGGACGACCTCGACGGGGCGGAGCGCAAGCTGACCCGGCTGGAGGCGGAGCTCGACCGGCACCTCGACGGGGGCTGACCACACCGACGAGGAGGCGGATGTGGACCGCATCACCGTCCACCACCTGACCCGACCCCCGCACCTACCCCTGATCGAGGTGGAGGGGCTGCGGACCCGGGCGGACCTGTCGGGCCGGTACGGACCGCCCGATGCCGAGGACACGGCCGCCCCGGGCCGGTACGCGCACGGACGTCGTGTCTCCGCGTACCTGCACGAGGCGCACGCCCGGGACCGGGTGGACGCGCACGGATCCGGGCACGTCACCTACACGGTCGACCCCGGCAAGGCCCTCGGGGTCCGCGGCTCGGCGCGCACCGGTGATCACGAGGCGTACTGGGCGGCGGCCCGGCCGCTCGACGAGTGGCTGCGCGAGGGCGACCCACCCCGGGACCTCGAGGTGCACCAGCCCGTGCCCGTCCGTGCGAAGCACCTGACGATCCGCGCGGCGCTGCTCTCCGAGGACGAGCTCGGCGGGTACGCCCCCATCGTCTCGGCCATCGCCGACGACGACCGGCTGCTCGCCAAGGCCCTGATGCACCTCGCCATCATCGCGAGCGAGGAGGACTTCGACTCACCGGCGTTCAACGCGGCGGTCGCGCTCGCCTGGCGTGACCGGCCCGATCCCGAGGGGCTCGGCGACGAGCTCCACCAGATCGGCGTCGACAAGGTCGCCTCGACCGCGCTGGCCGAGCACGGCGCGGCGGCGCCCGAGGCGGCGCTGGAGCTACGCGAGGTGCTCGAGGAGACCCGGGCGTGGGGCGAGCAGCAGGGGGTGAGCGACGCCGAGGCGGTGCTGCTGCGGAGCACCCTCGTCCTCCAGGCGCTGGGGGACGGACAGGGCTGACGGGCCGCGCACCGCCCGGGTGAGGCACCCGAGGGTCGGGTCCGTCGCAGGTACGCTCACGACCGCGACGACGGGACGTCCGAGGGAGGTGTGGCGGGGACGATGAGCGACGTGCGCCTCCGCCTCTACGTCACCGGACGGACGGCCCGTTCGGAGGCGGCGCTCGACGACCTGCGCACCATCGTGGGGACGCACCTGTCCGCGGAGACGCAGATCGAGATCGTCGACGTGCTCGAGCAGCCCGACGTCGCGGAGGAGCACCACATCCTGGTCACACCGACGCTGGACAGGCTGCAGCCCATGCCGACCCGGCGGATCACCGGGGACCTGTCCGACGAGGAGGCGGTGCTGCGGGGGCTCGGACTGTCCCAGGCTCGCACGGACGCGCCCGAGGTCCGACGGCGCCCGGGAGGGTGACCGCCGCCGACGGGCGTGGGCGTCAGGCGCGGCCCTCACCGCCGCCGTCGCTGAGCCGGCGGGTGAAGAGGTTGAGGGTGGGCGGGAGGAGCACGGCGGAGAAGGCCACGAGCCACGCGACGTGACCGAGCGCAGCCGCCAGCTCCCCGCTCAGCACCAGCGCTCGGCTCATCTCCACGCCGTGGTAGAGCGGCGTCGCCCACGCGACGGCCCGGGCCCACACGGGCAGGTCCGCGACCGGGAAGAAGATCCCGCTGAAGAGGAAGAGCGGGATGACGAAGATGTTGAAGAAGTAGGTGTACAGCTCGATGTCGCGGATCAGTGCGGTGAAGATCATCGCGAGCAGCCCCATGGACAGACCGACCAGCGGCAGCAGCAGGAACGCGAGAGCCGCCAGCGGGGAGTGGGCGTAGCCGAACACGACCACGACCGACAGGAAGACCGCTCCGTACATGAACGAGCGGGTCACCGCCCACATGATCTCACCGAGCCCGACGTCGCCCGGCTCGAGCGGCGTCGTGATCACCGCGTCGTACACGCGGTGGAAGCGCAGTTTGACGAAGACGTTGTAGGTGAGCTCGAACACCGCCCCGTACATGGCGGAGGCGGCCGCCAACCCCGGCGCGATGTACTCGACGTACGGGACCCCGGGGACGATCTCGCGGACGTAGAGACCGAGACCGATCCCGATCGCGAGCAGGTAGAAGATCGGCTCGAGGAAGTTGGGGAGCACGAACCGCTTCCACCCGCGCCGGAAGAGCGTCGCGTTGCGCTGCCAGGTGCGCAGTGCGCGTCGTGGGGAGGCGCCGGGCGGCCGCCACAGGGACAGCACGCCGCGGGGCCGGTCGGTGCGTTCCAGGGTCGTCGACGACATCGCGTTCCCTCCCGTGCGGGCGGTGGCCGGCTGTCACATCGGTCGGGGCGGGCCACGCGGGGTCGGTCCGACCGTGGGCCCACCAGGTCAGTCCACGAGGGTGTGGCCGGTCAACCGCAGGAAGACGTCCTCCAGCGTCGCGTCGCGCTCGAGGGTCGCGTGGGAGTCCAGCTCGGTGGCGCGGAGTCGGGCGGTGATCGCCGCTCCGTCGTCGCCGTAGACCAGCACACGGTCCCCGGTGGACTCGACCGCCCGGGCGCTCCCGCCGAGAGCCGTCCGGACCGCGTCCTCGTCCCCGGTGCCGTGCACCTCGACGACGCGTGGCGGTACGTGGTCGGCGACCAGGTCGACCGGCGCACCGCGGGCGATGATCCGTCCCCGGTCCATGATGACCAGCTCGTCGCACAGCCGTGCCGCCTCGTCCATGTAGTGGGTGGTGATGAGCAGCGTCTTGCCCTGCCGTCGCAGGCGGCGCAGACGCTCCCACACCACGTGTCGCGCCTGCGGATCCAGCCCGGTGGTCGGCTCGTCCAGGACGACCAGCTCGGGGTCGTTGACGAGCGAACGGGCGATGAGCAGGCGTCGTTGCATCCCGCCGGACAGCGCGTCGACCGGGTCGTCGGCGCGCTCGCTCAGCTGGGCGAAGTCGAGCAGCTGATCGGCGCGGTCGCGGGCCTGGCCCCCCGGCACGTCGTGGTAGCCGGCGTGCACGACGAGGTTCTCGCGGACCGTCAGATCGAAGTCAAGGGTCACCCCCTGGGGGACCACGCCGAGCCGCCGCTTCAGGGCGCGTCGATCGCCGCGCACGTCGGTGTCGAGGACCGTCAGCGTCCCGTCGCTCGGCGGCGACACGCACGTGATCATCCTCATGAGGGTGGTCTTGCCCGCGCCGTTCGGGCCGAGCACGCCGAAGGACACACCGACCGGTACGTCGAGGTCGATCGCGTCGACCGCCGTGAGCTCGCCGTACCGTTTCGTCAGCGCCCGGGCCCGGACCGCGGCACCCACCTAGAGACTGATGATGTTCAGGTTCGTGATCCGCTCCTGCTCCCCACGATCCTCCAACTCGAAGCGGACCCGTTGTCCGAGGCGCAGCTCGCGCAGCCCCGAGGCCGCGAACGCCTCGCGGTCGGCGGTCCGCTCGTGGAGCCCGTCGTCGAGGATCACCGCCCGCTTCGTCTCGGGATCGAAGCTCTTCACGGTGCCCTGGGGCATCGGATCCTCCGGTCGTCGGACGCCGGGCGAGCATAGTAAGGGGCGTGGTGGGTGCCGGCATCGATAGGCTCGTCGCGGATCTATCACGGGAGGTCGAAGTGGGACGGGATCGCGACGGGACGGGTGAGGAGACCGGTCCTGAGGGGGAGGTCGGCACGTCAGGCGAGGCGGCTGGGGCGCGCACCCCGTTGACCCAGCAGGTCGGGCGGGTGGTGATCGCGGCGCTCACGCTGCTCTTCCTCGCGTTCACCGCGTACAACCGCCATCCGGTCGAGGTCAGCTGGGTGTTCGCCGAGAGCGAGACCCCGCTGATCGTGGTCCTGATCGCGACGTTCGTGCTCGGCGTCCTCGTCGGTGGAGGTCTGTTCTGGCGGGGACAGCGACGCCGCGCCCGGCGGGTGGCCGAGGACAGCTAGGGCCCCGGTTCCGGCTCCGCGCGGTCGGGGCGGGGACCGAGGCGGGAGAGGATGCGGCGGGTCGCCGGTCCGACCTCGTCGGATCCGAGGCGGCACAGGTCGTCCCAGGTGTCGACGTCGAGCCGGAAGCCGGGGCGCTCGACCACCTCCGCCGTCACGCCGGCCTCGCGCGCGAGCGCGAGGTGGGCGGACGCGGACCGGGGCCCGTAGGCCGTCGCGATCACCTCCGGGGGGCGGCGCAGCAGCCCGCCGGTCCCGCCGTCGCGGGTCGGTGCCACCACCACCGGCGCGGAGCGGTCGAGGAGCGCCGACACCTCGGCGGCGGTCAACGTCGGGAGGTCGGCCGGCACCACCAGCAGCGAGCCGGCTCCGATCCGGGCGGCAGCGCCCCGGACGGCGGCGTTGAGCCCCGCGCCCGGCGGCTCGTCATCGATCGCCCGCGCCCCCAGGTCGCGGGCGGCGGCGACCGCGCCCGCGCCACCCGCGGCCACCACCACCTCGTCGACGGTGCTGCCGTGGAGCGCGGCGATCACGTCGGCGAGCATCGCGGTCACCAGCTCGGCGCGGTCCGAGGACGACAGCCGGGACGGCGCACCGGCGGCCAGGCGCGTCTTCGCGCTGGTCGGCTCACGGAGCGGGACGAGCGCGACGGTGCGTTCGGCGGACACGCCGCGAGCCTAGCGGCGCCCGACTAACGTCCGTCCGCGTCGTCCGACGAGAGGACCGTCGTGGTTCGCGTGGCCGTCATGGGCGCCGGGTCGTGGGGCACGACCTTCGCCCAGATCTGCACCGACGCCGGCGCGCGGACACGGCTGTGGGCCCGGCGGGACGAGGTCGCCGCAGAGATCGACGCCGAGCACCGCAACTCCTCGTACCTGCCGGACGTACGGTTGCCCGACGAGCTGCACGGCACCTCCGACCCCGCGCAGGCCCTCGCGGACGCCGACGTCGTGGTGCTCGCCATCCCGTCGGTCGGCCTGGGCGAGCAGCTCGCCGAGTGGGGGGAGGAGGTCCCGTCGGACGCGACGCTGGCCAGTCTCGTCAAGGGGGTGGACGTCGACACCCGCCGCACGGGGAGCCAGGTCGTCCACGAGTCCCTCGACTGCGACCCGGCTCGGGTCGTGGTGGTCTCCGGCCCGAACATCGCCAAGGAGTGCGCACGCCGCCTCCCGGCCGCGACGGTCGCCGCGTCGCCCGACGAGTCCCACGCCCGGGCGGTGCTGGAGGCGGCGATGACGCCCTACTTCCGCGTCTACACCAACCCGGACAAGGTCGGCTGCGAGATCGGTGGCGCGGTGAAGAACGTGATCGCCCTCGCGGCCGGGATGGCCGACGGCATGGAGCTCGGCAAGAACACGAAGGCGTCGCTGGTCACGCGCGGTCTCGCGGAGATGACGCGGTTGGGCGTGGGCCTCGGCGGACGTCCGCTGACGTTCCTCGGTCTGGCCGGGGTCGGCGACCTCGTGGTCACCTGCACCTCCGAGGACTCACGCAACCGCACGGTGGGGGAGCGCCTGGGGCGTGGCGAGCGACTGGAGGACGTCGTCGAGTCGATGAACATGGTGGCCGAGGGGGTGAAGTCGTCCCAGGCGATCCTGGCGCTGGCCGAGGACGCCGGGGTGGAGATGCCCATCTCGGGAGCGGTCGTCGCCATCGTCCACGAGGGTCAGGACCCCCGCGACGCGGTGAAGTCGCTGATGACGCGCGACCCGAAGTCCGAGATGCACGGCCTCCCGGAGACCTACCTGGAGTGAGGCCGGTCGGGCGGTGCGACACGGCCGAACCGCTCGGCTCCGTGGGCGCCGGTCAGCTCTGAGCGGCGCTGGGGTCGATGCCGAGCGCCTGGATCGCCGCGAAGGTCGACTCCCCGAGGTTGGCGAACTCGCGCCCGTCGCCCATGTCGGCGATCCCGCTCCACGCGTCGGCGATCTCCTCGACCGTCGGGACGTGGTCGAAGGTGTCACCGGTGCCCTCGACGATCGCGATGCGCGAGTAGTAGCCGCCGCCGGCGATGTAGATCCGCCCGGTGTCGGCGCACTCCTCGGAGGCGAGGAAGGCGACGATCGGCGAGACGTAGTCCGGGTCGAGCGCCTCGAACCACTCCGGCGGGAAGATGTCCTCGGTCATGCGCGAAGCGGCGATCGGCGCGATCGCGTTCGCTGTGATGCCGTACTTCTGGCCCTCGAGGGCGAGCGTGCGTGTGAGCCCGACGAGCCCCATCTTCGCGGCCGCGTAGTTCGACTGGCCGAAGTTGCCGTAGATCCCGGACTGCGACGTGGTGTTCACGACCCGCCCGTAGCCGTTCTCGCGCAGGTGCGACCACGCCGCCCGGGTGACGTTGAACGCACCGTAGAGGTGCACCTTCAGCACCGCGTCCAGCTGGTCGGGCTCGAGGTTCTTCAGCGTGACGTCGCGGAGGATCCCGGCGTTGTTGATGACGATGTCGACCTTGCCGTACGCGTCGAGGGCGGTCTCGACGATCGCCTCACCACCCTCCCACTCCGCGACGCTGTCGTAGTTGGCGACCGCCTCGCCGCCGGCGTCGGTGATCTCGCGCACCACCCGGTCCGCCATCTGCTCGTCGGCGCCGGTCCCGTCGCGGTCGACGCCGAGGTCGTTGACCACGACCTTCGCGCCCCGGTTCGCGAGCAGCAGCGCGTGGGAGCGGCCGATGCCTCCCCCGGCCCCGGTGACGATCGCGACGCGGTCCTCGAACGTGATGTCTGCCACGGTGAACCCTTCCCGTACGATCCGGATGTGGTGGCGGCCCCCGGTTGGTCCCCGGTTAGCCCCCGGGGGGCCGAGCGTGGTGTGGCGACCGACGGGCCGCCGTTCGGGCAGGAACCTAGTCGCTCGCCGCCCGCGGTGGCGACCCGGCGGGGTCCCCGCTCGCGGTGCGTCCATCCGGTCGTCACCGGGAGCGCCTCGGCTGGCACGATGCGCGTCGGGTCCGACCGCGGTGACCTCCGAGCGATGCGACCGGGCCCGGGAGGTGGACGTAGATGGCCAAGCGACGCGTGCTGATCCTGTACGGCGGCCGGTCGAGCGAGCACGGTGTCTCGTGCCTGTCGGCGAGGTCGGTGCTGGGGGTGATCGACCGCGACCGCTTCGAGGTGGTCCCGGTCGGCATCACCCGCGAGGGGCGCTGGGTGCTCACCGACGGCGACATCCGCGCCCGGGCGGGTCGCGCGCTCCCCGAGGTCGGCGACGAGGGCGCGACGGTGGCCCTCGTGCTCCGTCGCGAGGGGCCGACCCTGGTCCGCTTCGGGTCCGACGACGGTCGCCACGAGGTCGTGTCGCCGATCGACGTCGCCTTCCCGGTGCTCCACGGGCCGTACGGTGAGGACGGGACGCTCCAGGGGCTGCTGGCCAGCGTCAGGGTCCCCTACGTCGGTGCGGACGTCACCGCCTCGTCCATCGGCATCGACAAGCGCGCCGCGAAGAACGCCTTCAAGGCGTGGGGTCTGCCGCAGGGGCCGTACCTGCCGGTGCGCCGGGAGCGCTGGGACACCCAGCGGGGGGCGCTCCTGGACGAGATCGAGGGTGCGTTCGACTACCCGATGTTCACGAAGCCGACACGTCAGGGCTCGTCCATCGGGATCACGAAGGTGCGTGACCGTGGCGAGCTCGAGGACGGGCTCGGGGAGGCTTTCTCGTACGACCGGGTCAGCATCGTCGAGCGCAGCATCGAGGACGCGCGCGAGATCGAGGTCGCGGTGCTCGGGAACGCCGACGTCGCGGTGAGCGCGCCGGGGGAGATCGTGCCGAGCCACGAGTTCTACGACTTCGAGGCGAAGTACCTCGACGCGTCGGAGCTGATCGTGCCCGCGGACCTACCCGACGCGGTCACCGACCGCATGGCGACGATCGCGCGGCAGGCGTACCTCGCTATCGGCTGTCGCGGGATGGCGAGGATCGACTTCTTCGTGCGGGGCGGGGACGAGGTGTTCCTGAACGAGATCAACACCATCCCGGGGTTCACGGCGAACTCGATGTTCCCCCGGCTGTGGGCCGCCGAGGGCATCGACTACCCGGACCTCGTCGCCCGTCTCCTCGACCTCGCCTTCGAGGCGGCCGAAGGGGACGCACACTACGCCCCGTGAGGTGTCCCGGCGACGCGGCCCGTGAGACGCTCGGCGAGACGTCGAGCACCCCGCGGGCCGGATCCCGGCCCGCGACGAGGCACGTCGAGCTCTACAGGTGCACCACCGGGCAGGTCAGCGTCCGGGTGATGCCGTGGATGGCCTGGATCTTCGAGACCACCATCCGCCCGAGCTCGTCGACGTTGGAGGCCTCCGCGCGCACGATCACGTCGTAGGGGCCGGTGACGTCCTCGGCGAGCGCGACGCCGTCGATGCCGGAGACCTTCTCGGCGACCTCGGCGGCCTTGCCGACCTCCGTCTGGATGAGTATGTAGGCGGATACGGACAACGCGTCTCCCTTCGTCGCCCCGCGTCGTCGGGGTGGATGAGCCTAGTCTGGTCACCGCGAGCGTCGCTGACCCGGGCGGCAGCCTCGGCGTGCAGCGGGAGGAGGTCGCACGAGCGTGTCGCGCGAGTTCGAGCTGCTCGACCGGTTGCGTCCGCTGCTCGCCGGCGACGGACCGGGGATCCCGCTCGGGTTCGGCGACGACGCCGCGGTCGTCGAGATCGGTGGTGCACGGGTGGCGTTCGCGACCGACGCGCTCGTCGACACGATCCACTTCGACCGTGCGATCTCGAGCACCGAGGACGTGGGGTGGAAGGCGCTCGCGGTCAACGTCAGCGACCTGGCCGCCGTCGCGGCCCGACCGGTCGCCGCCCTGGTGGCGCTCCACCTCCCGCGGACCGCGAGCGACGAGGCGATCGACGGCCTGTACCGGGGTCTGCGGACGGCGGCCGATCGGTGGGGTGCGGCGCTGGTCGGCGGCGACGTCGTCAGCTCGCCGGTCCTCTCCCTGACGGTCAGCATCATCGGCGAGGTCACGCCGGACGGGCCGCTGCGGCGCGACGGCTGCCGGCCCGGCGACCACCTCGTGCTCGTGGGACGGTTGGGACTCGCGGCGGCCGGGCTCGCGCTCCACCGGGCGGGGGAGACGGACGAGCTCGAGCGGCACCCGGAGCTGCTCGCGGCCCACCGCCGCCCGGAGGCGCTCGTGGACGCCGGCCTCGTGCTCGCAACGGCCGGGGCGACCGGATGCATCGACGTCAGCGACGGGCTCGGACGGGATGCGGGACACCTCGCGCGGCGTTCGGCGGTGCGCATCACGATCCGCGAGGACGCGCTGCCGAGCGAACCGGCGGTGGAGGCCGCCGCCACGCGCCTCGGACGAGACGACCTCGCGCTCGCGGGCGGCGACGACCACGCGCTGCTCGCTACCGTCGGGAGCGATCGGTTGGACGCGGTCCGTCAACGCCTCCACGAGGCCGGTCACCGCGCCCACGTGATCGGAGAGGTGACGGAGGGCGACGGCGTGCACGTGCGGCGGCGGGACGGCACGACGGAGGCCGCCGACGACCTCGGCTGGGAGCACCCGGGATCGCGACCCTCGGAGGGAGCGGAGACGTGACTGAGGACAGCGGCGGGCACCGGGACCTCGGTGCACCAGGTGGCGGCAGCGGTCGTCGTCGCCCCGCGCGGGACGACCCGCGGGGGAGCGCCCCGCCGCCACGGGCGCTGACCATCGCCGGCTCCGACTCCGGCGGTGGAGCCGGTGTCCAGGCCGATCTCAAGACCTTCCACGCCCTCGGTGCCTACGGGATGAGCGTGATCACCGCCCTGACGGCGCAGAACACCGTCGGGGTCCAGGGGGTCCACGAGGTCCCGGCAGCGTTCGTGCGCGACCAGCTCGACAGCGTCGCAGGCGACCTCGGTGTCGACGCCGCGAAGACCGGGATGCTCGCCAGCGCGGCCATCATCACCGCGGTCGCCGAGGGGGTGAGGGAGCACCGCATCGACCGGCTGGTGGTCGACCCGGTGGCGGCCTCGAAGCACGGGGACCGGCTGCTCCGTCCGGAGGCGGTCGAGGTGCTGCGAGCGGAGCTGCTGCCCCGCGCGCTGATCGTGACGCCGAACGTCGGCGAGATCGCGCTGCTGACCGACGTGAAGGTCGAGTCCGTCGGTGATCTGCGCGCCGCCGCGGAGGCGGTGCTCGACCTGGGCCCCCGGTGGGTGCTGGCGAAGGGCGGCCACCTCCCGGACAACGAGGACGCGACCGACCTCCTCACCGACGGCGAGGTCTGGCACGAGGTGAGCGCCAGACGCATCGAGACGCGTGACACGCACGGCACCGGGTGCACGCTCGCCGCGGCGATCGCCGCCGGTCTCGCGCGGGGTCTGGAGGTCGTCCCGGCGGTCGAGGACGCGAAGCGGTTCGTCACCGGAGCGATCGCCCACGGGATCCGCATCGGCGCCGGGATCGGGCCGGTGGATCACGCGTGGGAGCGGCACGGCGAGCCCGCCGGCTGATCAGGCCGCGATCACCGTCCGGCGCGGGGGGCGTGCGGTCGTCGGCCGGACGGCCGCGCCCGGCCCCCTTCGACCGGATCCTCGGTTCGAGCGGTCAGGTCGACCTGACGGGAGGCCGCTGGACCTTCCCGGCCTTGATGCACGAGGTACAGACCCGGGCGCGGACCGCCCGGCCGTCCTTCCAGATGCGCATGCGCTGGATGTTGGGGTTCCACCGCTTCGACGAGCGGCGGTGGGAGTGGCTCACCTGCTTGCCGAACCAGGGACCCTTCCCGCAGATGTCGCAGACGGCGGCCATGATCGTCCTCGTCGGAGATGGTCGGGATCGTCGGTGGGTGCTGCTG
>CAZADJ010000033.1:0-17283 GCA_964483845.1 uncultured Actinomycetota bacterium
CCGCCGAACAGCTCGACGGCGGCCTCGCCGATCGCGGTCGCGTCGGAGACGATCCGGTCGAGGTCGGGGCGTCCGGCGTGTCCGGCCCAGACGAACCGGTGGGGCACGCCGGCGACCTCGAAGCGGCGCTCCTCGTGCTCGCCGGCCGCGAACGCGCTGTCGACCAGGTGATCGTAGTCGTCGGCGACTGCGGCCCCGTCACGCTCGGGCAACAGCGACCAGATCCGCCAGCCCTCCGGGGGCGTGACGACGACCCGGTGCTGCCGGCCGCGTGCCCCGTCCACGTACGGGAGGGTGGCGGGCGGGATGAGCAGTGCGTGGTGATCGTCGACGTGGTTGGTCCGGACGGTGAGCTCGTTCCCGTACAGCTCGAGCCGGACCCAGACCGGTCCGGTCACGTCGTCGGGGAGGCGCCAGGCGCTGCGCCCGTCCGGCGTCACCGGGACCGTCGCGCCGTCCGCGTCGGTCGCGTCGATGCGTTGGACGTGGCGTGCGTAGTCGCGCACGACGTAGCTCCCTGGGGTCCAGACCGGGAGCACGATCCGGGCACCCCTCGAGAGATCGGCCGGCACCTCCATGCGGACGTGCGCGAGGTGCTGGCGGTGCGAGGACAGGTCGACGTCGTAGCGGATCGGCGCGGCGGCGTGACCGGCCTGGGGTCGTGCGGTGGCCGTGCCGGGCGTCTCGTGGCCCACGGGTCCTCCGGTCGTCGCCGGGCGAGGCTAACGGCTCGACGGTGACGCACAGGTGCACGTCGCTCCGTCGGGAGAGGTGCGCTCCGTGGCCGGACCCGGCGCGTTCCACAGACGTCGCGCCGCCCGCCCGGTCCGTGGAGGGTCTCGCGGTAGCATCGGCGCGGAGCGCAGGGAGGTCCCGGTGCGCGGTCGCATCCTCCAGGAGGACGTCGAAGCGCTGAAGCGCCGTGCGGACCTCGCCGACATCGTGTCGGATCACACCAAGCTGAAGCGGTCCGGCGCGCGGCTGAAGGGACTCTGCCCCTTCCACCAGGAGCGCACGCCCTCGTTCTCCGTCGACCCGGGGGAGGGCGTGTTCCACTGCTTCGGCTGTCAGGCCGGCGGTGACGTCTACACCTTCCTCCAGGAGATGGAGGGGCTGACGTTCGTGGAGGCGGTCGAGCACCTCGCTCGGCGCACCGGCTACGAACTGCGCTACGAGGAGATGAGCGCCGGTCAGCGTCGCGCGCTCGGGAGACGCAGCCGCCTCGTCGCGGCCAACCGCGCGGCGATCGACTTCTACCGCGAGCAGCTCCTCTCGTCGGCGGGGGAGCCAGCGCGCCGGTACCTGAAGGAGCGCGGCTTCGGGCGCGAGGAGGCCGACCGGTTCCTCCTCGGCTTCGCCCCGCTGGAGTGGGAGTCCCTCGCGCGTCACCTGCGCGAGCAGCGCTTCAGCGAGGAGGAGCTCCTCGAGGGCGGCCTGGTCGCCCGCAACCGTCGTGGAGGGCTGCGCGACCGGTTCCGCGGGCGCCTGCTGTTCCCGGTGCTCGACCGCAGCGGCGATCCGATCGGGTTCGGCGGGCGCATCCTGCCCGACCTGGACTACGGGGACCACGACCCGCCGAAGTACCTGAACACGCCGGAGACCCCCCTCTACCACAAGACCCGGGTGCTCTACGGGCTGTCGTGGGCGCGCTCGGACATCGTGCGGAGCGGCGAGGCGTTGGTCGCCGAGGGGTACACGGACGTGCTCGCGCTCCACCAGGCGGGGGTCACCAACGTGGTCGCGACGTGCGGGACCGCGGTCGGCGAGGGCCACCTCAGCGTGCTCGAGCGCTACGCGGAGCGGGTCACACTCGCGTTCGACGCCGACGAGGCCGGTGAGCGTGCGGCCGAGCGCGCCCACGAGCTCAGCCGCGACCGCGACCTGGAGGTGCGCGTCCTCGTGATGCCAGAGGGCCAGGACCCCGCCGACGTCGTGGCCGAGGATGGTCCGGAGGCGGTCCGCGAGCTCGTCGCCACCGCCGAGCCGGTCGCGCGCTTCATGATCCGCCGGGCGGTCGCCGGACACGAGGACAGTCCCGAGGGCCGTGCGCGCGCCGCCGAGGCCGCCGCTGAGCTGCTCGCGGGGATCCCCGACCCGCTGCTGCGCGAGCAGTACACGCGCTGGACCGCGGAGCTCGCCGGCGTGGGGCTGGCCGCGCTCTCGGCGGCGGTCGCGCAGGCCGGCGCCGACCCGACCGGTGGCGTGCGCGAAGAGCCAGGCGCCACGCCGGAGCCCCTCGACCGCAACGAGATGTCGGCCCGCGCCAAGCTCGAGCGCGAGACCCTCCGGGTGGTCCTGCAACGTCCGGACCTGCTCCCCGGGCGGTGGGACGACGTGACGGCGGACGACTTCGTCCACCCGAAGGCGCGCGAGGTGTACGAGACGATCGCGGCGGCCGGCGGGCCCGGGGCCGAGCTGCGGGCCGTGCTCGACGGGGCCGAGGACGACGACGTGCGCGCGCTGCTCCGGGCCATCGCCCTCGAGGACTTCACCGTCGAGCCCGACGAACCGCACGTCGCCATGCTGGTCGGGCGGCTGCTGCTCCACCGCGTCGAGCGCGAGATCGGGCGCCGCAAGGGTGAGCTCGAGGCGATGAACCCGACCAGTGATCCGGAGACGTACCGGGAGCGGTTCGAGGAACTGATCGCTCTCGAAGCCCGCCGTCGTGACCTGCGCGAGGTCGCGTCCAGCTGAGCGACGGTCGAGCCGGCCCGGCGTGAGGCCACGACCGCCCCCGGACGCGGCGCCCCGTTACCCTTAGCGGGCACGAGCGGCCGTCCTCCGGTCAGCGGGGCGGCCGGTGGAGAGATGCCGTGGCGCAGGGAGCGACCGGTGGGCCCGCGGGGCAGCTCGACGAGCTGCGCCGGCACCCCGCCGTCCTCGAGCTGATCGAGGACGGTCGCGACCGCGGCTTCGTCACCTCCGCCGAGGTCGCCGCGCTCTCGGACGCGAACGAGCTGGACGAGGCTGCTCGCGACGGCATCGTCGACGTCCTCCGGCGGGAGTCGATCCCGTACATCGACCTGTCGGCGGACGACCTCACGGTCGACGGCGACCGTGACCAGGATGCGGTCGACACCGTCGATCCGGTCCGCCTCTACCTCAACGAGATCGGCCGGGTCGACCTGCTCCGCGCCGACGAGGAGGTCGACCTGGCCAAGCGCGCCGAGGCGGGGCGCCAGGCGGCCGAGGTGCTCGACTCTCCCGTCCAGCTGACACCGGAGCAGCGGGCCAAGCTGCGGCGCCTGGAGCGGGACGGTGACCGCGCGGTGCGACACATGCTGGAGGCGAACCTCCGTCTGGTCGTCTCCATCGCGAAGCGCTACATCGGCCGCGGACTGCTGTTCCCCGATCTGCTCCAGGAGGGCAACCTGGGCCTGATGCGGGCGGTCCAGAAGTTCGACTACACGCGCGGCTACAAGTTCTCCACCTACGCGACGTGGTGGATCCGGCAGGCGATCAACCGCGGTATCGCCGACCAGTCCCGCTCCATCCGCATCCCGGTCCACCTCGTCGAGGTGATGAACAAGGTCGGACGGATCGAACGCGAGCTGGTGCAGAAGCTCGGACGGGACCCCGAGCCCGAGGAGGTCGCCGAGGTCGCCGGTATCACGGTGGACAAGCTCGAGGAGCTGAAGCAGCTGGACGTCGAACCGGCGTCGCTGGAGGCCCCGATCGGCGAGGATGACGGCGGCGAGTTCGGCGACATCATCGAGGACGCCAACGCGATCGTCCCGCTCGAGGCGGCGTCGTACCTCCTACTGCAGCGCGACCTCGCCGAGATCCTCGCGGAGCTGTCGGCCCGTGAGCGCCTCGTCATCGAGATGCGCTTCGGGTTGAACAACGGCACGACGCACACGCTCGAGGAGGTCGGTAACGAGGTCGGCCTCACGCGTGAGCGCATCCGTCAGATCGAGGCGAAGGCGCTGGCGAAGCTGCGCCACCCGACCTACGCGGACGTGCTGTCGGGCTACCTCGTCGAGGGCTGAGCCCCGGCGTCGAGAGCACGCGTGCGGACGGCGCGGACGACCGTGTCGCGCTCCTCGAGGATGGTGCGGCGTTGCAACGGGGGGAGGTCGTCGCGCTCGAGGTGGGTGTCGGTGGCCCGGACGGTCTCCTGCTCCACGACCGGCGTGGGGTAGAGGTACTCGGTGATGTCCATCGCCACCTCACGCTGCCGCTCGCTCCAGACGCGGTCGAGCACCCCGAAGTAGCGCTCGACGTACGGACGCAACAGGTCCGCCTGGTCGCGTTGCATGAACCCGCGCATCACCGCCTTCATCATGCTGTGCGACAGGTCCTGGTCCTCGATGACCCGCTCCCACGCCGCCGCCTTCACATCCGGCTCGGGACGGGCGGCGCGGGCAGCAGCTGCCCGACGCTCGCCCGCATCGGACGGATCGCGCTCCAGCTCGGCGGCGATCTCGGCCTCGCCGATCGCCCCGGCGGCTGCCAAGGACCCGACCACGTGCCACCGCAGCTCGGTGTCGACCGACAGCCCGTCGACCACGAGCTCGCCGTCGAGCAGTCGACGGGCTTCGGCGAGCTGGTCGGCCTCGGTCGCGGTCGCGATCCACTGTCGCGCCCAGGCCAGCTGCACGTCGCCGCCGGGCTCGGACCGCTCCATCGCGGAGCGTGCGTCACGCGCCAGCACGGCGGACAGCGGGGCGGCGTTCGTGGGGTCGCCGTAGAGCTCGACGGCCGCCCGGACCCGTGCGTTCAACGTCTGGAGCACGCCGATGTCGGTCTCCCCGTGGATGTTCGCACCGGTGATCGCGACGAAGCGCCCGGCGGGGAGCTCCGCGTCGCGCACCATCTCCCACAGGGCGGTCCAGCAGAGGGTCCGGGCCAGCGGATCGGCGAGCCCGGCGAGCTGCTCCTCGATCGTCGCCAGCGACCGCTCGTCGAGCTCCACCTTCACGAAGGCGAGATCGCGATCGTTGGGGAGGATCAGGTCGGCGTGCGCTTCGCCGGCGAGGGCCGTCACCGCGGTGGTCGCGCCGGTCACGTCGAGCTCCTCGGCGGTGCGTCGGGTGAGCCCGGCGTCGTCGCGATCGAAGAGCCCGACGGCCAGGCGGTGCGGGCGGAGCGTCGGGTGCTCAGCCGGTGCGTCCTGCTCGACGCGGATCGCCTCGTAGCGACCGTCGGTGACCTCGGGGCGGACGCGGACGGTGTTCATGCCGCTGGTCCGCAGCCACGTCTTCGCCCAGTCGTCGAGCTCCCGTCCCGAGGTCTCCTCGAGCTCGGTCAGCAGGTCGGCGAGCTCGGCGTTCCCCCAGGCGTAGCGGCGGAAGTACGCGCGCACGCCGTCCAGGAAGGCGTCCTCACCGACCCACGCGACGAGCTGACGCAGCACCGAGGCCCCCTTCGCGTAGGTGATGCCGTCGAAGTTCTGCAGCACCGTGTGCAGGTCGGAGGCGTCGGTCGAGATCGGGTGGGTGGTCGGGAGCTGGTCCTGCTTGCGGGCCCAGGCCTTCTCCTCGTTGGAGAACGTCACCCACGCGTTGGTGAACCGGGTGGCGCGCTCGCAGGCGAGCGTCGCCATGAAGGTCGCGAAGCTCTCGTTCAGCCACAGGTCGTCCCACCACCGCATGGTCACGAGGTCCCCGAACCACATGTGGGCCATCTCGTGGAGCAGCGTGTTCGCGCGGGACTCGCGCTCCGCCTCGGTCACCTGTCCGCGGAACAGGTAGTGCTCGCTGAAGGTGATGCACCCCGGGTTCTCCATCGCACCGAAGGTGAACTCGGGGACGTAGAGCTGGTCGTACTTCGAGAACGGGTACGGCTGGTCGAAGACCTCGCGGAAGTGGTCGAGACCGCGGCGGGTGAGGTCGAACAGCTCTTCAGGTTCGAGGTAACGCGCCATGGACTCGCGGCACGCGAGCGCCAGGGGGATCCCGTCGTGCTCCTCGCGGACGACGTGCATCGGCCCGGCGACGAGCGCGACGAGGTACGTGGGCAGCAGCGGCGTCTCGGCGAAGACGCGGCGGCTGCCGTCCGCCCGGGCGACGGCCGTGTTGGAGACGAGGACCGTGTCCTCGGGGGCGTCGACGGTGAGCCGGAAGCGGGCCTTGATGTCCGGCTGGTCGAAGCAGGCGAAGACCCGGTGTGCGTCGAACGGCTCGAACTGGGTGTGCAGGTAGACGGCTCCGTCCTCCGGATCGACGAACCGGTGGAGCCCGACACCGCTCCGCTCGTAGCCGCAGGTCGCGGTGATCTCGAGCCGGTTGTGCTCCTCCAGTCCCTCGAGATGGAGGCGGGTGCCGTCGAAGCGTTCGCCCAGATCCGCCTCCCGTCCGTTCACGACGAGGTGCTCGACCGCGTGGGCGGTCAGGTCGAGGAACAGCGGCGCGTGCGGATCCGTCGACGTGAACCGGATGTCGGTGTACGACGTGAAGCGGTCCGCCTTCGGATCGCGGAGATCGAGGCGGACGTCGTAGTGGAGGTCGTCGACGAGCTCAGCTCGCTGTGCGGCCTCGTCACGGGTGAGGTTCCCCCCGTCCAACGGCATCGTGGCTCCCCGAGGTGTGTCGGTACGAGGTCGGAGACCTCCGCGAGGGTAGTGGCCCCATCCGCGGTGACCGCGCGACCCGAGGACGGTTCGTGCGCTCTGCGCACGCTCCGCCGGTCGGCGCCGACGCGGCGGACCGGGGACCCTACCCGTTGTGTCACACCCCCCTCGTACGTTGATGCCATGGAGAGAGACGCACAGAACCACGAGCAGGGCCACGATCGAGCCCACGACCGGGACCACGACCGGGACCACGATCGGGACGACGACCGGGCCCACGACCCGGCACGCGACCGTGCAGCCGACCGGGCGGCCGACCCGACGCCCGACGCGGCCGACGGCGCCGCCGGCGAGAGCGCCGCCGGGCGGACGGCGACGCAGGAGCAGCTGCCGCTCGACGGCGGATCCTCCGCGTCCGGACGCGCATCCGAGGGGCCGGTGGACTACGTCCTGACGGCCCGGGCGCGGCGGGCGGTCGCCCCGGACACCCTGCCTGAGCTCACCCTCCTCCCGGGCGACGAGGCGATCGATCCGGCCGAGAGCGATCCGTCGGCTGGCGAGGGCTTCGACCCCCACGACCCGCGACCCGCCCGCGCCCGGGCGCTGCGACGCTCCGGACGCACGGTGGCCGCGATCGCCGCGGTGCTGAAGGTCGACGAGGACCTCGCGGCACGCTGGTGCGCGGACGTGGACCCGGCCCGACGCAGGGGGCGGCGCGCTGCCGGGCCGCGGACGACCGTCGATCCCGGGGCACGAGCGGCCGCGGCGGCGGAGGTCCGTCGCGAGCTGGACGCGCGACCGGAGACGGCGCCCGCGGCGATCGGTGGGCTCGTGAGCGGCCTGGCGAGCATCACCGCGACGTCGGTGACGGTGACCCCGCCGGAGACGGACCTCGTCCCGGTGGTGGTCTCGTGGCTGGTGCGTGTCGGTGGTGCGCGACGCGACCAGCTCCGGGTGCTGGTCGCGGCCGGACCGGCGGTCGCCCGTGACGTCGTCGCGGAGCACTGGGCGACGCGGCTCGACCTCGAGCGTGATCAGGTCTCGCACGCGGCGTGGGCGGAGGCGCCTGCCCCGGACGCGGTCCGGATCACGGTCCGTGTGTCGTCAACGGCGGTCGCGGGTCGCCTCGCCGGTTGGCGCACCGCCCTGCGCGACCGGCTGGGAGAGGGGCCGGTGGGAGCCGACGCGGAGGAGGTCGCACCGTCGGCGTGACGCGAGCCCGGAGGGGTGGCGTCGGCCGGCCCGCTTCGCTCGACGCGGTCAGGGTGGCACGCTGAGCGTGCGGATCGCTCGGGTCGCAGCCGTACCGTCCGCTGACGGATCCGCTGACTGATCCGCTGATCGCAGAGGAGGACGGCGAATGGACGAGCACACCTACCCGGGCGCCGTGGCTCCCGACGAGGATCCGCCGCTCCCGGGCACCGTGGATCTCGGCGTCGCTGCCCGGCCGTGTCCGGTCTGCGCCGCCGAGCACGTGCACGCCCTGCTGGTGCGCGACCGGTCCGTCGACGGGTCGCCCGTGACGCGGTCGATGGCCGGCTGCTGCACCTGCCGGGAGATGTGGTGGAACGACCCCTACGCCGTGGATCGCGTTCGGCCGACCCGTCAGCGGGTCGCGGGCGCCTGAGACTCGTGCTCGGCCTCCGGGTGGGCGCGGCGGCTGGGCCACCAGTTCCAGCGCCCCAGCAGCACCGCCGCGGACGGCACCATGAAGCTGCGGACCACGAACGTGTCCAGCAGGATCCCGATCGCGACCGCGAACCCGATCTGCTGCAGGGGGACCAGCGGCGCGGCCATCAGCGCGCCGAACGTCCCGGCCAGGATCAGACCGGCGGACGTGATGACGTGCCCCGTGCTGCGCAGCCCGAACGCGACCGCCGGCACCGTCGGTCGGCGGCCCGCCTCCTCGCGGACCCGTGACATGAGGAAGATGCTGTAGTCGATGCCGAGCGCGACCAGCAGGACGAAGAGGAACGGCGGCAGGTACCAGGCGAGCCCCTCCTGGTCGAGCAGACCCTGGAAGACCGCGGTGACGAGCCCGAGCGCGACGAGGAACGAGAAGACCACGCTCGCGGTCATGTACAGCGGTGCGACGAGGGACCGCAGCAGCAGCGCGAGCACCACGAAGACACCGATCAGGACGGCGACGACGATGAGCCGGAAGTCGGCGCTCGCGACCTCGTCCATCTCGGAGAGGAACGCCGTCGAGCCGGTCGGGAGGACACGCGCGTCCTCGAGCGGTGAGTCGTTCAGGCTCATCTCGATCACCGCGACGATCTCGTCGACCGTCGCCATCGCCGAGTCGGAGTACGACGCCGCGGCGGTCCCGATGAAGATCCGCGTCCGCGTCGGGTCGTCCGCCACGAAGAACCCGAGCTCGTCGCGGACGTCGGGCTCGGCCTCGAGCAGTCCCGGTGTGATCATGAACGGTGCGGGTCCCGCGCCGGGGAGCAGGAGCTCGAGCGGGGACGCGTCGACCCGGTCCGCACCCTCCTCGAGGCCGTCCGCCAGCTCGCGGACGCCGGGCAGCAGCTCACCGTCGACCCCGTCGAGCATCTCCGAGATGCCGGCGTCGAGCTCCTCGGCCCCCGCCGTCGCGTCGGTCAGCCCGGCCTCGAGCTCGTCGAGGCCGCTGACGATCCGGTCGAGGCCGGCCCCGAGTCGTGACAGCCCGGCGTCGAGCTGGCCGAGTCCGTCGTCGAGATCGGCGAGCGCGGCATCGAGTTGGTCGATCCCCGCGACCGCGTCGTCGAGCCCGCGGGCGAGCTCGTCGAGGGCGGCGGTGAGTCCCTCGTAGTCCTCATCGACCCGCTGACCGGCCTGGGGGTGTCCCGGCGGGTACTCGCCGGTGAGCCGTGCGTAGACCTCGCCGAACTCCTCACGTGCGGTCCCGTACTGGGGGTCGGTGCGTCCGACGGTCATCGACTCCAGGGCCGTGTAGCCGCGTCGGACCGCCGCCTCGCTCGGCTCGGCGACCTCGTCACGGAGATCGCGCGCCCCGTCGCGCGCCGTCGCGATCCCGTCCCGGAGCTCGCCGGCTCCGTCGCGCATCTCGCGCACCCCTCCGCGCGCTTCGGCCACGCCCCGGCGCAGCTCCCGCACGCCCTGACGGGCCTCCCGCGCGCCGTCCCCGAGCTCCCCGGCTCCGGTGGCGGCGCCGCGCAGTCCCTCCACGAGCTCGGGTAGGCGTCCGTCGATCTCCGCGAGAGCGTCGCGCAGCTCGACGACGCCGTCCTCGATCTCTCGGGCACCGCCCGCGGCCTCGTCGAGCCCCGCGGCGAGCTCGTCGAAGTCGTCGGCGAAGCCCTCCTCGACCTCCGCTGGGAGCTCGCCGTCGGTCGGCATGGCGACGGAACGCACCGAGGAGACCCCCTCGAGCCGCTTGACGTTCTCCGACATGACCCCGAGTGCGTGCAGCGCCGCCGGCTCCCAGACCTCGGTGGTCCCGCTGTCGATGATGACGACGATCGGCTCGAGCTCCCCGGCGGCGATGTGCCGACGCAGCGCCTCGAAGCCACGCACGGACTCGGCGTCCGGTGGGAGCTGCCCGAGGGTGTCGTGGTCGAGCTCGAGCGTGGGGAGCGCGAGCAGCGGGATGGACAGGACCACGAGCGTCACCACCAGCACCTTCACCGGGTGGTGGGTGACGATCCCCGCGACCCACTCCCACGGGCTGTCGGCAGCGCGTAGACGCCGCCAGCTGCGCAGCGCGGCGTCATCGAGGTGCTTCGCGCGCCCGAGCCACCGACGGGTCATCGCCGCGCCTCCGTGCGCTGCCCGGTCCCGTCGACGGCGTCGAGCGGCTCGTCGGAGATCCCGTCCAACGGACGTCCGAACCCGAGCTGGCGGGCCCGCTCCTCTACCAGGAGGCGGTCAGACGGGTGCACGTGGCGGCTCCGGGGCTGGGGCCAGAGGAGGAGCCGGCCGAACATCTTCATCATCGCGGGGACCAGCGTGAGACCGGCGGCGAGCGTGATCCCGATCGCGATCGCCATCGCGGGGCCCATCGTGCGGTAGAGGCCGAAGTCGGCGACCCCCTGCGCGCTGAACCCGACCATGACCGTGCCGGCGGAGGACGCGATCACCGCGCCGAGCACGAGGGTCGTCGCGATGAGGGTGCGATCGCGGAGCGTCGCGGTGCGCTGCAGGCCGATGTCCTCGGCGAGCGCGAGCTCCTCACGGAAGCGGGAGATGAGGAGCAGGCCGTAGTCGGTCCCGGCTCCGAAGATGATCACCAGCGCGAACGTCTCGAACAGCGCCGAGACCTGCATCCCGGCCTCGGCGAGGAGCGAGATGACCGCGACGGAGAGCAGGTAGGACACGCCGATCATGGTGAGGGGCACGACGGGTGCGACCGGGGACCGGAAGACCCAGAGCAGGATGGCGATGACGAGGACGACCGAGAGGACCTGCGCGCGGGCGAGCCCCTGGTCGATCGCCCGCGACTCGTCGGCTGCGACCGCAGCCGTTCCGGTGACGTAGACGTCGAGCCCGTCGGGTGGGGGCTCGACCTCGTGGACGTGCTCGCGCATCGCGTCGACGGCGTCGTTCGCCCGCGGCGTGAACAGGGCGATGTCGAAGCCGACGACTATGAGCATCGCCTGACCGTCCTCGGCGGTGAGCGGCCCCTCCAGGTCCGGGTCGCGGAGGTGCGTCATGACGTCGCCGAGTGCCGCCGGCCCGTCGCTCTCGAGCCACTCGACGAGCTCGAGGGCGTACGCCTCGTCCTCCTCGGTCAGCTCCCCCCCATCCCGCACCAGGCCGACGGTCGCGACCCGCGAGAAGTTCTCGTCGGGCCACGACTCCTCGTGCAGGTCCGCTCCCACCACCGTCCGCGAGTCCGCGGGGAGGAACGCGGCGTCGTCGAAGGTCGCGACCTCCTCGAACGGGGGTGCGAGCGCGGTCATCACCGCGGCGAGCCCGACCCAGAAGGTGACGACGATCCACCACCACCGGGCCGCAGCGCGGGCGATCGCCCTCAAGGGCGCCGCCCGTCGTCGCCGATCGCCCCGTCGGGACCGGCCGCGTCGAGGGCCCCGAGCGCGTCGATGTCGAGGCCGATGCCCGCGACCGCCATCCCCCCGACCAGGTAGGCGAGCATGTCACCGTAGGCCTCGTCGTGGAGCCGATCCGGATCCACGAGGCGTTGGAGCGCGTGTCCCTCCGCGAGCGCGATCGCGGCCGCGGCCAGGTCCTCGGGCTCGGCCGGCAGCGGCACGCCCACCTCGCGGAAGCGGGCCTCGATCAGGCCGCCGATCGCCTCGCGCCAGGACGCGTAGAGCCCGGCGATGCGGGCGCGGACCTCCGGCTCCCGGGCGGCGCGCGTCCAGACCTCCATGAACAGCAGCCAGAGCTCGCGATCCTCCTCGACGCGGGCGGCCACCTCGCTGCCACCGGCCCGGACGTCGTCGAGCGAACCGATGTCCGCGAAGGTCTCCTGGATGTCGCCGATCCGCTCGGTGAGGTGCTCCTCGAGCGCTGTCAGGAACAGGTCGTCCTTGCTGGCGAAGTTCGAGTACACGGCACCCTTCGTGAACCCCGCCTCCTCGGCGATCTCGTCCAGCGACGCGCCCGCGTAGCCCTGCCGGGCGAAGACCTTCGCTGCCGCGTCGATCAGGCGGCGTCGTGTCCGGGAGCGCCGCTGATCGCGGGTCAGGCGGGGTTGGCCCACGGTGTGCTCCTGTCCTGGGGGGACGGGCGTACGGTCCGGCGAGCTCGGGATGAGAACGGAGGATACCGATGAGTATCCAGAAACTACCAAGTATCTGGTGCGCTGTCGCCCCAGCGATCCGGCCCCCCGGACGGTGACCGCCCCCGCACCGGTACGCTCGGCGGTCCGCGAGACGACCGTGGAGACCGACCTGCCGCACCCTTTCGGCCGACGGATCGCGGCGGTGGCGGGCCCCGACGCGGGCCACCTCCTCCCGGTGGTCGCGATCGCTGATGCGCTCGCTCGTCGCGGACACGAGGTCACCGTCGTCACCGGCGACGGCTGGCGGGACGACCTGCGCGCGGCGGGCCTGCGCTTCGCGCCGCTGCCGCGGGTGGCCCCGGTCCGCGCGGACGAGGACCTCGGGTGGCGCATGTGGGGCCGCGGAGCGATGATGGCCACGGACCTCGACGACATGCTGCGCGACCTGGGCGTGGAGGGCGTCGTCGCGGACACGCTGACGATGGCCGGTGGGTTCGCGGCTGAGCGTCGGGGCCTCCCGTGGGTCGAGGTGACGCCGCACTGGCTCTGGGAGCCCTCACGGGCACTCCCCCCGATCGGTCTCGGCCAGCGACCGGCTCGAACCCCCCTCGGCGGTGTGCTCGAGCGTCACCAGCGGCGGCAGCAGCGACGCTCGATCGAGCAGGGGCGGAGCGAGCGGGCGCGCGCACGGGCCGAGGTCGGCCTGCCGCCGACCGGCGGTGCCGATCTGCGTCTCGCCGCGACCGTCCCCGCGCTCGAGCCCCCGCGCCCGGACTGGCCGCCGCGGGCGTTCGTGGTCGGCTCGCTGGAGTGGGATCCGCCCCGGTGGCCCGAGCTGCCGGTCCCGGCGGGCACGGAGCCGCTCGTCGTGGTCACCGGCACGACCGCGGATGGTGTCGAGGAGAGCCTGGCTGCGCTGACCGAACGCGGGCTGCGTCGGCTGCCGGTGCGGCTGGTCGCGACGACCACCGACGACCTCCCGGAGCGACCGCGCCTGGAGGTCGGTCGGGGACGCCACGGCCCGCTGCTCGACCGTGCGGCCTGCGCGGTCGGACTCGGCGGCGGGGGGTTCGTCGCGAAGGCGCTCACACGGGGTGTGCCCCTCGTGCTCGTGCCGCTCCAGGGCGATCAGCGGGAGACGGCGGCGCGGGTGGAGCGGCTCGGAGCCGGTGTCGGCCTGCGTCCGAGCGAGGCGAGCGCGACGGGTATCGCGCGTGCCGTACGCGCCGTGCTCGGGGACCCCTCGTACGGGGCTGCCGCCCGGCGGGCTGCGCGGGGGGCGTGGGGGCTCGGAGCGTCACGGGCGGCGACCCTGATCGAGCGCTGGGGCGCTCTGGGCTGAGCCAGCGGGCTCACGTCCCCGGGAGGGGCCGGTCGACGCCGACGTCGTAGACGAGGCCCGCCGGGGTGGCCCGGGCGGTCGGGTGCGGCGGGTGGGGTTCACGATCGCCGTCGTGGCCGAGGTGGACGACGGATCGCTCGTGGACGATCGTCAGCACGTCGGCGATGAAGCGGCGGTGGCACCGTCGCCAGTCGCCTTCGGCGCACATCAGCGCGACCGGGTCGGGACCGGACCGCTCGAGGACCGCACGGAGCGTTGCGGTGAACGCCGCCGAGCGCATGTGTGCGGTGTACGCGCGGAAGCCAGGCTCGTCGATCCCGGGGTCGCGGTCAGCAGGCGCCTCGCTGCGTCGCCCGCCCAGGTCGCGCTCCCAGCGGTAGTCGATCCCGGCCGCAGGCACCCAGCGCTCGAGCGCGTCCTTGCGGGCAGCCGGGTTCCGACGGCTCCAGGGCTGCGAGCGGACGTCCACGAGGACTGCGGTTCCGGCGTCGTGGAGGAGCGCTGTCAGCTGCTCGGCGTCGAGGAGGCCGTGGCCGACGGTGAAGGTTGGCGGCGACATCGCCGTGCTCCGCTCCGACAGTGCGTCTCCGGCGACCATGGTGGGTCGGTGGGGACGAGGTGTCGAGGCCCCCTAGACGTAGGAGCGGGCGGGACGCTCGCGGCTAACGTCCCGCCCGTTGTCGCGGCAGCGCTCGCGCGCCACCCGCGGCTTGGAAGATCGCTCCTACGTCGTGAGCTGGTCCTTGATCGCGTCGATGAAGGCCGGCAGGTCGTCCGGGTAGCGCGAGGTGACGAGGTTCCCGTCCACGACGACCTCCTCGTCGACCCACTCGGCGCCGGCGTTCTCCATGTCGGTCCTGATCGACCAGTAGGAGGTGACGCGCCTGCCGTCGACCAGGTCCGCCTCGGCCAGCATCCAGCCCGCGTGGCAGATCGCTCCGACCGGCTTGCCGCCGTCGGCGATCTTGCGCGTCAGATCGACGATGCCGTCGTCGAGCCGGAGGTGGTCGGGCGAGTAGCCGCCGGGTATGACCAGCGCGTCGAACTCACCGGCGTCGACATCCGAAGCGGTGGTCTCGATCGTCGCCGTGCCGCCACGCTTGCCCTCGACGGTCTTGCCCGCCTCGGTGCCGACGATCACGCACTCGTGGCCGTCGCTCCGCAGCGCCTCGTAGGGCTGCTGGAACTCGCTGTCCTCGAAGTCCTTCTCGAGGATGAACGCGATGCGCTTGGACATGGTGCTTCCGTCTCCGCTCCGTCTCGGGTGCCGCTCCGCGTCGTCGCTCCCAGCGACGTCACGACGATCATGGGCCACCGTGCGGGCTGCCACAAGTGGCCACCACCGACGAAGGTGGATCGGCCGAGTGGCCGCCCGGCCGGAAGTCGAGGGTCAGCCGGGGACCTCCCGCTCACGCACACGCTCGGCGAGTTCGGACAGGGCGCTGCTCAACTTCGGCGTGGGCGGCTGCGGCGGGCCCTCGGGATCGCGCCAGCTCGCAGGGAGGCTCGCGAGCTGGCCTCGGGCTCGGTCGCGGGCCGCCTCGAGATCCGGTCGGGTGAGCCGATCACGGTCGCGCCACACCGGCCGGAGCAGCGGCTCGCCAGCGCGTTCCTCGTCGCGGACGGCGAGCACGTCGCCGCTCGGGTCCCCCTCGCGGAAGACCTGCTTGGCGCCCGGGAGCAGCACCTTCTCCTCGCTGTACTTGGCTCGGCCCCGCCCGTCGTACTCCACGAGCTTGTACACGATGTCGCACGCGGGGTGGTCCCGCGAGACCGTGAGGGAGGTCCCGACGCCGAACGCGTCGATCGGTGCTCCGCCGGTGACCAGCTCGCGGATCGAGAACTCGTCGAGCCCGCCGGAGGCGAAGATGCGCGCCTCCGTGTGGCCGGCATCGTCGAGCATGCGCCTGGCCTCGGTCGCCAACGACCCGAGGTCGCCGGAGTCCAGACGGATCCCGTCGAGCTGCTCCCCGCGGTCGCGCAGTTCGCCACCGACCCGGATGGCGTTGCGGATCCCCTCGAGGCTGTCGTAGGTGTCGACGAGCAGGATCGCGTTCCCCGGATGGTCACGGGCGAACGAGCGGAACGCCTCCACCTCGTCGTCACGCGCCTGGACGAACGAGTGGGCCATCGTCCCGACCACCGGGATCCCGTGGCGGCGGCCGGCCTCCACGTTGGAGGTCGCGCCGACACCGCCGACGTACGCGGCCCGGGCGGCCTCGACACCGGTCTCGAGCCCGTGGGCGCGCCGGAGGCCGAAATCGGCCAGATCGCGGTCGGCCGCGACGAGCGCGCACCGGGCCGCCTTCGTCGCGATCACCGTCGACAGCTGCACGACGTTCATGATCGCGGTCTCGATCAGCATGGCCGCCGGGAGGGAGGCGGTGACCTCCAGCAGGGGTTCGTCGCCGAGGACGACGGTGCCCTCGGGGACCGCCCACACCTCCCCCTCGAAGGCGTAGTCGGCGAGCCACGCGAGCAGCTGTTCGCCCAGCCCCAGCGATCGCAGGTAGTCGAGCTCAGCCGGCCCGTAGGTGAAGCGCTCGAGCAGGTCCAGGGCGCGGTCGGTCCCCGCGGCGAGGAACCAGGGGCGTGCACCCGTGGGGCGGATGTAGAGGCTGAACGTCGCCGGGGCGGTCATCTCGTCGACCAGGCACGTCTCGGCCATGCGGAGCTCGTACAGGTCGGTGACGAGCCCCAGCGGTCGGCCCTCGTCGGCGGTCAGCGCGCTCACGCGCGGTACCCGAGGTCCCTCATAGGATCTCGGCTCCGGCCTCCCGCAGCTCCTCCAGCGCGCGCTCCCCGTCACCCGGCTCGAGGTCGACCGGGCGCGTCGCGTCGGAGATCAGCACCGTGGTGTAGCCCTTGTCCAGCGCGTCCTTCGCGGTCTCCTTCACACAGACGTCCTGGGCGAGACCGACCACGACGACCCGCTCCGCTCCGTGCTCGCGGAGCACCGCGTCGAGCCGCGTCTCGTGCTCGTCGCCGGACTCGGGGTCCCGCACGCTGAAGCCGGAGTAGCCGTCGCCGCCTTCGGTGCCCTTCCGGATCACCGGGCCGTCCACCTCGAGGTCCGGGTGGAGCTCGGCGCCCCACGTCCCGTTCACGCAGTGGACCGGCCAGACCCCGCCGTCCTTCTCGAAGTGCGGGGTGGACTCCGGGTGCCAGTCCTGCGTGTACACGACGAGCGCGCCCGCCTCGCGGGCCGCGGCGATCTCGTCGTTGATCACCGGGACGGTCTTCTCGCCGCCGTCGACGTAGAGGTTGCCTTCGGGGTCGGCGAAGTCGTTCTGGACGTCGACGACGATCAGGGCGGTCTTCCCGTCGTAGGTCGTGGTGGCCATGTCACACCTCCTCGGAGGGTCCCGTGGCGTCAGGGGCATCAGCGGTTCATGCTCACCTTGAGCATAACCCGTGCGCCCGGGTGGTCACCGCCCCGCGACACCCACGATTGTCGAGTTCATCCCCCGCTGCCGCCGGGGCCGGCGCGCCGCAGGCCGGCGGCGAAGTCGTCGGCCGTGGGTTGATCGAAGCCGACGAGGCGGACCTCGTCGATCCCCCCGTGGTCCGCGAGCCAGCGGACGCACGCGTCGGCGATGATCGCGGTCGCCTCGTCCCGGGGGTAGCCGTAGACGCCGGCCGAGATCGCGGGGAACGCGATCGACGACGCCACCGTGCTGCAACCGTGTGTTGGCGGCGTTCACCACCGCGTCCACGTCCTGGGTCGTGATGTCGCCC
>CAZADJ010000034.1:0-16966 GCA_964483845.1 uncultured Actinomycetota bacterium
ACAGCCGCCAGATCGAGTCGCCGTCGTTGCGGTAGTTCTTCGCCGCGTTGATCCCTCCCTGCGCGGCGATCGAGTGCGCCCGGCGCGGCGTGTCGTGGTAGGTGAAGACCTGGACCTCGTAGCCGAGCTCGCCGAGGGTGGCGGCGGCCGACGCCCCGGCGAGCCCCGTGCCGATCACGATGATCTTGAACCTGCGCTTGTTCGCCGGGTTCACCAGCTGCATGTCGAAGCGGTGCTGGTCCCACATCTCCTGGATCGGCGCGTCGGGGACCCTCGCGTCCAGCAGGTCGCTGCCGTCGCCCTCGGCTCCGCCGGTGGCGGCCCCGGCCGTGGGCTGCGGCGAGGTCGGCTGCTCCGTCGGCGCGTCCTCGGAGACCGGACCCGGCGGGCGGTCCTGCTCCCGGGTGTCGGGCGCGTCGGCGTCGCCGGTGGGTGCGTCACTCACGAGGTGCTCCTAGGAGATGATGCCGAGCTGGACGGCCACGGGGAAGCTGACGTTGGGGACGACGACGATCAGCGCGAAGCCGACCGCGAAGTACCGGCGCCACGCGTTGAAGCGGGGCTCGTTCCACCCCATGGTCTGGAACAGGCTCCAGGCCCCGTGGTAGAGGTGGTAGCCGAGCGCGACGTTCGCGACGACGTAGAAGGTCGCCGCCCACAGGCGCTCGAAGCTGGCCACGGTGTTCGCGTAGACCTCACCGTGGACGAAGTCGGGGTTGGCCGCCTCCACCCCGAAGGTGAGGTCGGCGAGGTGGAAGAGGACGAACGCGAGGACGATGATCCCGGTCCAGCGCATCGTGCGGGCGGCGAAGTCGGCGGCGACGTAGTCGCGCTTGGACCGGTAGCCCTCGGGACGGGCACGGCGGTTCATCACCGTCAGCGCGTACGCGGCGTGGATGTGGACGAGCAGCGCGACGATCAGGACGATGCGCATCCCCCAGAGCAACCCCGTCTCGGGGAGGGCCGGGTAGCCCAGCTCGCGCAGCCACACCGCGTAGTTGTCCATGTCCTCCTGGCCGACGTACAGCTTGAGGTTGCCGACCATGTGCGCGAAGACGTAGCCCATCCAGACGATGCCGCTGATCGCCATCGCGTACTTCTTGCCGAGGGCGGTGCGGTAGAGGTCGAGCAGCCACAGCCGCCGGCGCAGGCGCGACGGGGCCGCCTCGGGCTCCTCGGGACCGGCGTCGTCGGCGCGGGTCGGTGTCGACATCTTCGGGCTCCGTGCCACGGGTCTCGGGCGGTCGTCCACGCTAGCAGCGCCTCACGCCCCACCGAGCGGCCGACCGCCTCCTCCCGCGCCATCCGCGTGCCATGATGGTGCGGGCCGACGGGAGGTGGTGCGATGGAGCTGCGGGACGGGATGTCGCCGTACCAGGCGGTGACGTACTTCTTCGAGACGGCCGCGGAGCTGTCGGGGCTGCGGGACGCCGCGCGCAGCGCGCTGCGCGGCACGTACCGGGAGCTGCGGGTCCAGGTGCCGGTGCACCTCGTCGAGGGAGCGGTGCGCTTCTACGTCGGCTACCGCGTGCAGCACAACGGGGCGCGTGGCCCGTACAAGGGCGGGATCCGCTACCACCCGAGCGCGAACCTCGATGAGGTCCGGGCGCTGGCCGCGCTGATGACGTGGAAGACCGCGCTCGTCGAGGTCCCGTTCGGGGGTGCGAAGGGGGGGATCGAGGTCGATCCCACCGCGCTGAAGCAGGTCGAGCGCGAGAAGATGACCCGCCGCTACACCGACCAGATCGGCCACATCATCGGTCCGACCCGCGACATCCCCGCCCCGGACATGGGGACGGACGCGCAGACGATGGCCTGGATCATGGACCAGTACGGGCGCAAGAAGGGCCACACCCCCCAGATCGTCACCGGCAAGCCGATCGCCCTCGGCGGGTCCTACGGGCGCGAGGCCGCGACCGGGCGTGGCTGCGTCATCGTGATGGACGAGGCGGCACGCGACGCCGGCCTGTCGGAAACGGAGCTCTCCGTCGCGATCCAGGGCTACGGCAACGTCGGCTCGTGGGCGGCACGCGTCGCCGACGAGGAGGGCTACCGGGTCGTCGCCGTCTCCGACGTCAACGGGGGGATCATCGCTCCGGACGGGATCGACATCGACAAGCTCACCGGCTTCGTCGCCGAGACGGGGTCGGTCGTCGACTTCCCGGGGACCGAGCCGCTCGACTCCCCCGACGACGTGCTCTACCTCGACGTCGACGTCCTCATCCCCGCCGCCATCGGCGAGGTGATCACGACGGGGAACGCCGACCGTGTGCGCGCGCGGATGATCGTGGAGGGCGCGAACCACCCGGTGACCCCGGCCGCCGACGAGGTGCTCCACGAGCGAGGGGTGACGATCCTCCCCGACATCCTCGCGAACGCCGGTGGCGTCACCGTCTCCTACTTCGAGTGGGTCCAGAACGTCCAGGAGTTCCGCTGGCAGGAGGCGGAGGTGAACCGGCACCTGCGCGAGAAGCTGATCGCCGCCTACCAGCACACCCGCGACCGTGCCGACGCCCAGGACGTCTCGCTGCGTCAGGCGGCCTTCGCCCTCGCGGTGGACCGGGTCGCCGAGGCCGCGACGTTGCGCGGGTACGTCTGATCTGCCGCCGCGCCGGCTGGGGCGCGACCCCGCTAGCGTGGCGACCACATGACGGACCGCGACGAGCCCCGGCAGGTCTCGGTCGAGCGTGTGATCGACGCGCCGGTCGGCCGCATCTTCGCCGTGCTCACCGACCCCGCGATGCACCCGGTGATCGACGGGTCCGGCACGGTCCGGCGGACCCGCGAGCACGAGCCCGCCCGTCTCCGCGAGGGATCCCGCTTCGGGATGTCCATGCGCATGGGCGTCCCGTACGTGACCCGCAACGTCGTCGTCGAGTACGACGAGGACCGGCTCCTCGCCTGGCGGCACTGGGGCCGCCACCGCTGGCGCTGGGAGCTCGAGCCGATCGACGACGGGACCGGCGTCACCCACACGTTCGACTGGTCCACCGCCCCGCTGCCGGTCCGGCTGTACATCGAGGCGTTCGGCTTCCCGGAGAGGAACCGCCGGGCGATGGAGCGCACGTTGGAGCGGCTCGCCGAGGTGGTCGGAGCCCGGGATCCCGGGGACCGGCCATGAGGCGTCAGCCCCACGTCTCGCCGTCGGGCGGGAGCAGCCCCATCGCGTCCTTCGCCGCGGCCAGCGTGCCGGCCGCGACGGCCTGCGCCTTCTCGGCGCCGGTGCGCAGCCGGTCGGCCACCGCGCCCTCGTCCGCCGCCAGCTCCTCGTAGCGGTCCCGCAGCGGGCGGAGCAGCTCGATCACCGCCTCGGCGACGGCGCGCTTGAAGTCGCCGTAGCCGCTGTCCGCGAACCGTTCCTCGAGGACCGCGACCTCCTCGCCGGTGGCCGCGCTCATCAGGTCGAGGAGGTTCGTGATGCCCTGCTTGTCGGGGGCCGCCCGCACCTCCGAGCCGCTGTCGGTCACCGCCGACATGACCTTCCTCTCGATGTCCTCCGGCGGATCGAGCAGGTTGATGGTCCCGCGCGGCGAGTCGATCGACTTCGACATCTTGTCGCCGACGCTCTGCAGGTCCATGATCCGGGCCCCGGTCCGCGGGAACGTCGCATCGGGGATCGCGAACGTCTCGCCGAACCGGTGGTTGAAGCGCTGGGCGATGTCGCGGGTCAGCTCGACGTGCTGTCGCTGGTCCTCCCCCACCGGGACCTCGTCGGCCCGGTACAGCAGGATGTCGGCGGCCTGCAGCACCGGGTAGTCGAACAGCGCGGCCGAGACGAACTCGCGCCCCTCTGACTTCTCCTTCCACTGCACCATCCGGTTCAGCTCGCCCATCGACGCGACGCAGTTCAACAGCCACGCGAGCTCCGCGTGCTCGTGGACGTGGCTCTGCACGAACACCGTCGAGCGGTCGGGGTCGAGGCCGGCGGCGAACAGCGTCGTCGCCAGGCGCAGGGTGTCCCGCCGCAGCTCCCCGGGGTCGTGGGGGAGCGTCATCGCGTGCAGGTCGACGAGGCAGTAGAAGCCGTCGACCCGGTCCTGGTCCTCGACCCAGCGACGGATCGCCCCGAGGTAGTTGCCGAGGTGCAGCTCCCCGGTCGGCTGGATACCCGACAGCGTCCGGACCACGTTGCTCGCCTCTCCCTCACGACGGCCAGCGACCCTACCCGCCCGTCTCGCCGCTGCTCGCCCCGGGTGGTGTGGCCGGCTACAGCAGGTCGGTGATGACCTCGCGCTCCTCGAAGAGCTCGGCGACGGAGGCGTCGACGCGCTCCCGGGCGAAGTCGGAGAGCTCGAGGCCCTCGACGATCTCGTACGCTCCGTGACCGTCGGTGCGCACCGGGAAGCTGGACACGACACCCTCAGGGATGCCGTAGGACCCGTCGGTCGGGATCGCCATCGAGACCCAGTCGCCCTCCGACGTCGGCCGGCCCCCGAGCCAGTCACGGACGTGGTCGATGAGAGCGTTCGCCGCGGACATCGCCGAGGACTGGCCCCGGGCCTCGATGATCGCCGCCCCGCGCTGCTGGACGGTGGAGATGAAGTCCCCCTCGAGCCACGCGCGGTCGTCGATCGCCTCGGTCGCGGGCCGACCGCCGATGCGGGCGTGCTCGAAGTCCGGGAACTGCGTGGACGAGTGGTTGCCCCAGATGGCGACGTTGCTCACCTCGCCGACGCCGACCCCGGCCCGGCTCGCGAGCTGCGCGGCGGCCCGGTTCTGGTCGAGCCGGGTCATCGCCGTGAAGCGCTCGGCCGGGACACCGGCGGCGTTCGAGCGCGCGATCAACGCGTTCGTGTTCGCGGGGTTGCCGACGACGGCGACGCGGACGTCGTCGGCGGCGACCTCCCCGATCGCCTCGCCCTGCCCGACGAAGATCGGGCCGTTGTCACGGATCAGGTCGCCGCGCTCCTGGCCCTCGCCGCGCGGCTTCGCACCGACGAGGAGGACGACGTTCGCGCCCCGGAACCCCTCCGCCGGATCGTCGGTCAGCTCCATCCCACGGAGCAGCGGGAAGGCGCAGTCGTCCATCTCCATCGCCACGCCACCGAGCGCGTCCATCGCCGGGGGGATCTCCACCAGCTGGAGGATCAACGGGGTGTCGGACCCGAGCATCTCCCCGGAGGCGATGCGTGGAAGCAGCGCGTAGCCGATCTGGCCGGCGGCGCCGGTGACTGCGACACGGACGGGGTTCGCCATGCTGGTGCTCCTGCTCGCGGGTGGCTCGTGCGACCGGGGCCGACGGACCGGGGCGCGGCCGGTGGGGCCCCGCCCCCGGTGCGTCCGGGTGGTGCGTCCGGGTGGGGCGCCCGCCGCGTTCGGAGAGTAGTCTCGCCCGAACCGCCGTTCCCCCACCGGATGACCACCGGGCATCCGCGGACCCGACGACGACCGCCCCGACCGCGACGCCGCCGCCACGACGTGCGCCGGCGCCCCACCGGAGACGACCGCCGTGCCGGACGCCCTCACGCTGCCGCTGGAAGACCCGGCGCTCGTCTTCATCGTGCTGTTCGTGGTCATCCTGTTCGCGCCGATCGCCGCCCGCCGCCTCGGCGCACCCGGGATCGTCGGGCTGATCGTCGCCGGGATCCTGGTCGGACCGCACACGTCCGGGATCCTCGAGCGCGACGGCATGATCGAGCTGCTCGGCGAGGCCGGCCTGCTCTACCTGATGTTCCTGATCGGGCTGGACCTCGACCGCAGCACCATCCGCGCGAACCGGCGCGGGTCGCTTATCTTCACCGTCGCGACGTTCAGCATCCCGATGGCGCTCGTCACCGGCGCCGGCACGGCGCTCGGGATGACGCTCGTCGGTGCGATCATCGTCGCGTCGGCGTTCACGTCGCACACCCCGGTCACGTTCCCTCTCGTGCAGCGCTTCGGCCTGGTCCGCTCCCGGGCGGTCACGATCACCCTCGGCGCGACCCTGATCGCCACGACCGGGGCGCTGCTGGTCTTCTCGGTCGTCGCAGCGAGCGCCGACGGCGCCCCGAGCGTCTGGTTCTGGGCGCAGTTCGGCCTCGCCCTCGCCGTGTTCGGGGTCCTCACGCTGCGCGGGCTGCCGCGCGTGACGCGGTGGTTCTTCTCGGGGCTCGGCCAGGACCGTCTGGTCCGGTTCCTGTTCGTGCTGGTGGTGCTGTTCGCGATGGCCGCGCTCGGCGAGCTCACCGGGATCCAGGCGATCGTGGGGGCGTTCCTCGCCGGCATGGGGATCGAGCGGTTCGTCCCGGCCGGGAGCCGACTGCGCGAGCGGGTCGACTTCCTCGGGGAGGTGCTGCTCGTCCCGATCTTCCTCGTCTCCACCGGGATGCTCGTCGACCCGGTCGCGCTCGCGACCGACCTCGACCGGCTCACCCTCGGGATCGGCCTGACCGCCGCGGCGGTCGTCGCGAAGGTCGCCGCCGCGTGGATCACCGCCCGCGTGCTCGGCCTCGGGCGTCCCGAGCTCGGGGTGATGACCTCGCTCACCGTCGGCCAGGCGGCGGGTGCGCTCGCCGTGGTCCTGGTCGCCGTCGAGCTCGGGCTCGTCACCGACATCGCCCTGGACGCGACCATCCTCGTCATCCTCGTCACCTGCCTCGTCGCCTCGCTGCTGGCGTCCCGCTACGTCCCTCGGATGACCCGCCCGCCGCGGGAGGTGCCGCCGCTCGGGCGTGCCGTGGTGGTCCCCGTCGCCAACCCGCACTCCGTCGGTCCCCTCGCCGACATCGCCGGCCTGATCGCCGTCGGCGACGGCGGGGAGGTGATCGCGGTGAACGTGCTCGGCCACGAGGCCTCACAGCAGCAGCTCGACGAGCACCGGGAGGCGACGGAGCGCGCCGAGCAGCTCGCGCTCCGCCAGGGCGCGGACGCCCGCTCGATCGTGCGCATCGACTCCTCGCCGAGCGAGGGGGTCTCCCACGCGGTCACCGAGAACGACGCGACCTGCCTCGTGCTCGGCTGGAAGGGGTACTCCAACCGGCGGGAGCACTTCTTCGGCGGGATCATCGACGCGGTCCTCGACCACATCCGCGTCCCCGCGCTCGTCTGCCGCCCGGGCGACGACGAGGAGCACGAGCGCGTCGTCCTCGTGATCGACGCGGACGACCTCACCCCCGCAGGGCGCCTCGACCTGGAGCTGTCCACGGAGGTGGCCAAGCGGCTGGCCGCCGGGGCGGACCTCCCGCTGCTCGTGCTCACCGTCGCCGAGGACGAGCGTCTCAGCGCGGCGCTCGCGGGTCACGACGGGGTGGAGATCGTCGTGGACGGCCGTGACGCGACCGTGGTCCTGGGCGAGCACGCCATCCCCGGGGACCTGATCATCGTCGGCACCCCGCCCATCCGCCCCGGGCTCGGCCCCGACGCCGAGCGCATCGCCCGCGCGGTCCCGGGGCGGACGGTCATCGTCACCCTGCCGCGGTGACCGCCGGGAACCAGCGAGCCACTACCCTCCCGGGCATCACCCGACCGTCCGGGCGGGACGGTCCCTCCGGGCGGCTCCCGCCCGGACGCACGACGCCGACCGACGACCGGGGGTCCGTTGAGCGAGCCAGCCACCGTCGAGCGCCTCGAGAAGCACCTGGGGTTGTTCGACGTCTACGCGATCTGCACCGGCGCGATGTTCGCGTCCGGGTTCTTCCTCCTCCCCGGGGTCGCCGCCGCGAACGCCGGTCCGGCGGTGATCGTCGCCTACGCGCTGTCGGCCGTCCTGATGATCCCGGGGATCTACTCCATCGCCGAGCTGTCGAGTGCGATGCCGCGGGCGGGCGGCGCGTACTTCTTCATCCACCGCAGTCTCGGACCCTGGATGGGCACGATCGGTGGGATCGGCACCTGGTTCGTGCTCGTGCTGAAGAGCGCGTTCGCGCTCCTCGGCATGGGCGCCTACCTCGTCATATTCCTCGAGATCCCGATGATCCCGCTCGCCGTCGCCCTGACGGTCGCGTTCGGCGTGCTGAACGTCCTCGGCGCGAAGGAGACAGCCTGGTTGCAGACGGCGCTCGTCGTCGTCCTCGTCGGGATCATGGCGTACTACGTGACGCAGGGCCTGATCCACGTCGGCGGACAGGGCTTCCGAGAGGTCGCCGAACGTCAGCTCACCCCGTTCATGCCGTTCGGCGCGACGGGCCTGATCTCGACGACCGGACTCGTCTTCATCTCCTACGCGGGCCTGACCAAGGTCGCGGCGACCGCCGAGGAGACGGAGAACCTCGATCGCAACCTCCCTCTCGGGATGTTCCTCGCCCTGGGCACGGTCGCAGCGATCTACGTCGGCGGCGTCTACATCATGGTCGGGACCCTCGATCCGGCGGCGCTCCACGAGGACATCACGCCCGTCGCGACCGCCGGGAGCGTCTTCCTCGACTGGCTGCCCGGTCCGACCGAGCTGGTCCTCGTCGTGATCGCCGCCATCGCCGCGTTCGCGTCGACGGGGAACGCCGGGATCCTCACCGCGTCGCGCTACCCGCTGGCGATGGCACGCGACGAGCTCGTCTGGAGTGGCTTCGATCGGGTCGGACGTTTCGGCACCCCGACGGTCGGGATCGTCGCGACCTGCCTGCTCATGATCTTCTCCATCGTCTTCCTCGACGTGGAGAGGCTCGCGAAGCTCGGCAGCGCGTTCCTCCTGCTCTCGTTCGCGCTCGTCAACCTCGCCGTCATCATCATGCGTGAGAGCAAGATCGAGGCCTACGCCCCCGGTTACCGCTCCCCTCTCTACCCGTGGATGCAGGTCATCGGCGTGGTCTCGATGCTCGGCCTCATCCCGCTGCTCGGGGTCTTCTCGGGCCTCTTCGTCCTCGCGATCGTGGTGTCGTCGAGCGTGTGGTACGTGTTCTACGCACGCGGACGGGTCGCGAAGCGCGGCGCGATCTTCAGCCTCTTCAGCCGGCTCGCCCGGCTCGGCGACCCCGGCGTCGACCTCGAGCTGTGGCGGCTGCTCCAGGAGCGCGGCACGAGCGACGAGGACTCGTACGAGGAGCTCGTCGCGCGCGCGATCGTGCGCGACCTGCCGGACGCGACGACGCTCGAGGCGGCGATCGACGCGGTCGTGCCGGCCCTCGCGGACGAGCTGGGCCGAGCCCCGGAGGCGATCCGCCGCCGCATGCACACCGCCGGCGACAAGGCGGTGACGCCCGGCGGCAGCGTTACCGCGATGTTCGAGGTCCTGCTCGGGGACATCGAGCACCCCTCGCTGGCGATCGTCCGCGCACCGCGCGGGGTCCGGGTCGGGGCGTGGCGCGAGTACCCGGGCCAGGACCCCACGGAGGAGTCGCAGCAGGACGAGCGCCGGCGGCCGAGACGCCAGCAGGACGACGACGGCTCCCGGGTGGTCACCGCGTTGATCTTCCTCGTCAGCCCGGAGCAGCAGCTGACACAGCACCTGCGCATCCTCGCGGAGCTGGCGACGCAGGTGGACGAGGCGGACTTCCCGCTGCGCTGGCGGCTCGCCGACGGCGAGCACGGGCTGAAGGAGGCGCTGCTCCGCCACGAGTACTTCGTCACCATCGATGTCCGGCCCGACGGTGCGGCCCGGGAGCTCGCGGGGAGCCGCATCCGCGATCTGCGCTGGACCCAGAACACCCTCGTCGCGCTCGTCAGGCGCGAGGACCAGACGCTCTTCCCGCGCGGCGGGACACGGCTGCGCGAGGGGGACCGGGTGACCGTCGTCGGACCGCCGTCGGAGATCGAGGAGCTGTTCGAGCGGTACTGTCGCCCGTGATCCACGCGGTCACTGGCCCGCAGTGTCAGCGTCTGTCCGGGGTCCGCACGAGCACGATCGGCACCTCCCGTGAACCTCACCGCCCTCTACACGACCCTGACCGGGATGACCGCCGCCGAACAGGCGGCGTGCGGCCCTCCCGACGAGGCGCACTGGGTCTGCGTGGCCGTCTTCCGCCGGACCGGCAACGACGTCGCCGCCCGCGCGGCCGAGACGTTCGTCGCGACCCCCCTGACGATCGTGCTCGTCGTCGCGGGGGCGTTCACCCTCGACCGCCTGCTCCGGCGCGGGATCCAGCGTTTCGTGGACCACATGGAGCACGAGATCCACGAGCGGGTCGCCGACGTTCGCACGCGCGCCGCCGGTCACATGGTCCCGTTCGCGGAGACGCGGCGGCTGCAGCGGCTCCACGCCATCGGTGGCCTGCTGCGGGGCGCGACCCGGTTCCTCGTCTGGCTCGCCGCGATCATCCTCGTGCTGCTCGCGCTCGGCGTGCAGCTGGGGCCGGTACTCACCGGTGCGGGGCTGATCGGCCTCGCGCTCGGGTTCGGGGCGCAGAACCTCGTGCGCGACTTCCTCGCGGGGATCTCGATGCTGATCGAGGACCAGTACGGCGTCGGCGACTGGATCGACGTGGAGGGCGCGGTCGGGATGGTGGAGCGGGTCGGCCTGCGCACGACCCGCCTGCGTGACCTCGACGGCGTCGTCTGGCACATCCCGAACGGCGGGGTGGCGCGGGTCGGCAACCTCTCGCAGGAGTGGGCACGGGCCACCCTGGACGTTCCGGTCTCGCTGGAGGCCGATCCGGCCGCGGCGAAGCAGCTGATCAAGGACGTCGCCGACGAGCTCTGGAACGACCCCGACTGGGGCTGGCGCATCATCTCCGAGCCGGAGGTCTGGGGTGTCCAGGAACTCGAACCGCACGGCATGGCGATCCGCCTCGTGCTCGAGACCCGACCGATCGAGAACTGGGCGGTGCTCCGCGAGCTGCGTGAGCGGCTGAAGACGCGCATGGACGACGAGGGGATCGCCCTCCCCCAGCCCCAGCGCATCGTCTGGATGCGGGAGGATCAGGCGCCGGCCGGGGACGGCGAGCGCACCCGCCCGCGGTCAGGGGCGCCGCGGTAGTCCGTGGGCCGCCCGGGCGGCCTCCAGGGTGTTCTGCAGCAGCATCGTCACCGTCATCGGGCCGACCCCGCCGGGCACCGGCGTGATCGCGCCGGCGACCTCCGCCACCTCGTCGAAGGCGACGTCGCCGGCGAGCGACCCGTCCTCCGTCCGGTTGATACCGACGTCGATCACGGCCGCGCCCGGCCGCACGAAGTCGGCGGTGACGAGCCCGGCGACACCGACCGCGGCCACGAGGACGTCCGCGCGGCGGCACTCCTCGGCGAGGTCGCGCGTGCGCGAGTGCGTCTGCGTCACCGTCGCGTCGGTGCCCTTCAGCGACAGCAGCACCGACAGCGGTCGACCGACGAGGATGGACCGGCCGACGACGACCACGCGGGCCCCCGTCAGGTCGATCCCGGCGTCGCGGAGGATCTCGAGGATCCCGTAGGGGGTGCACGGGATGAACGTGGGGTCGCCGCGGAGCAGCCGGCCACCGGTGATCGGGTGGAGCGCGTCGACGTCCTTGTCGGGGTCGATGCGCTCCTGGATCGGCTCGGGGTCGAGGTGGTCCGGCAGGGGGAGCTGGACGAGGATGCCGTGCACGTCGGGGTCGGCGTTGAGCTCGTCGATCGTCGCCTCGAGCGCCTGCTGGCTCACGTCGGCGTCGGGCTGGACGTCGCGGCTCGCGATACCGACCTTCTCGCACGCGCGGTGCTTGTTGCGCACGTACACGGCCGAGGCCGGGTCGTCACCGACCAGCACGGTGGCGAGTCCCGGGACGAGGTCGTGCTCGTCGCGCAGCGCCGCGACCTCGTCCGCGATGCGTCCACGGACCCGCTCGGCGAGCCCCTTGCCGTCCAGGATGTCAGCGGTCACGGGTCCTCCTCGGGTCGGGATGGCCGGTCGGCCGGCGTTCGGAGCCTGGTGGCTAGTGGCGGAAGTGGCGCCGCCCGGTGAGCACCATCGCGATGCCACGCTCGTCGGCGGCGGCGATCACCTCGTCGTCGCGCACCGACCCGCCGGGCTGGACGATCGCGCGCACCCCGGCGTCGGCGGCGGCGTCCGGCCCGTCGCGGAAGGGGAAGAACGCGTCGGAGGCGAGCACCGAGCCGTCCGCACGGCCGCGCGACTTCTCCACGGCGAGCTGGACCGCGTCGACCCGGCTCATCTGGCCGGCGCCGGCCCCGACGAGCTGGTCGGCGCGGGCGAGGACGATGGCGTTCGACTTGACGTGCTTGCAGACCCGCCACGCGAACCGGAGGTCCGCCATCGTGGCCTCGTCCGGCTGCGCCGCGGTGACCACCTTCCACTCGTCGACGGGCTCCGCCTCGACGTCGGCGTCCTGGACCAGCAGCCCGCCCTGCACGCTGCGGAGGGTGATCGGGGGTGCGGCATCCCGCTCGGGGTCGGCCCGGACGACGCCGACCTCGGGCCGGGTCACCTCGAGCACCCGGAGGTTCTTCTTCGTGCGCAGCACCTCCAGCGCGTCCCCGTCGAACCCCGGCGCGATCACCACCTCGGTGAACTTCGCGGTGATCCGCTCCGCGGTCGCCGCGTCGATCGGGCGGTTGGCGGCGACGATCCCGCCGAAGGCCGAGACGGGGTCCCCCTCCAGGGCGAGCTCGTAGGCCTCCTCCAGCTCGTCGGCGAGCGCGAGACCGGCCGGGTTGGTGTGCTTGATGATCGCCACGCAGGGCTCGGTGAACTCCCGGGCCATGCCCCACGCCGCGTCCGTGTCGAGGATGTTGTTGTACGACAGCTCCTTGCCGTGGTGCTGCACGGCGGACGCGAGTCCCCAGGCCGGTCCGGAGGCATCCGCGTAGTAGGCGGCGCGCTGGTGCGGGTTCTCGCCGTAGCGGAGCGACTGGAGGCGCCGGTAGACGGGCCCGAGCTGCTCCGGGAAGACCTCGTCGCGCTGGAACCACGCGGCGACCGCCGCGTCGTAGCTCGCCGTGTGGGCGAACGCCTTCGTGGCGAGCCGGTGTCGGGTTGCGGCGGTGACCCCGTCGTGCTCGCCCAGCTCGTCGAGCAGGTCCCCGTAGTCGTCGGGATCGACCACGACGGCGACGTGCGCGTGGTTCTTCGCGGCGGCGCGCACCATCGTCGGCCCGCCGATGTCGATCATCTCCACCGTGTCCGCGGCGGACGCTCCCGCGGCGACGGTCTCGGCGAACGGGTACAGGTTGCACACCACCAGGTCGAACGGTTCGACCCCGAGCTCGTCCAGCTGCTCGCGGTGCGCGTCCCGGTCGCGGTCGGCGAGCACCCCGGCGTGGATCGCCGGGTGGAGCGTCTTCACCCGCCCGTCCAGGCACTCGGGGAAGCCGGTCACCTCTGCGACCTCGGTCACCGGGATCCCGGCGTCGCCGATCACGCCCGCGGTCGATCCCGTGGAGACGAGCTCCACGCCCGCGTCGTGCAGGCCCCGTGCGAGGTCGACGAGATCACGTTTGTCGTAGCAGCTCACGAGCGCTCGGCGGACACGTGTCGTGGTGGTCATGCGGCGTCGTCTCCTCGTGGGCTGGCGGCGTCCCCGGCGACGTCGAGCGTAGTGAGCGCGGCGGCGTCCGCAGCGGGCCGGATGCGGACCCGGCGACCGTCGAGCCGGACGCGGTCGCGACACAGCAGCTTGACCGCGGCCGGCAGCAGCACGTGCTCCGCGTCCTTCAGGCGCTCGTGGAGCGTCTCCTCGTCGTCGTCCTCACGGACGTCCACCGCCCGCTGGGCGATGATCGGGCCGTGGTCGACCTGCTCGTCGACGAGGTGCACCGTCGAGCCGGTCACCTTCACCCCGAACTCGAGCGCGTCACGGACCGCGCTCGCACCGGGGAACGCCGGCAGGAGGGACGGGTGGACGTTGACGACGCGGTCGGGCCACCGCGCCAGGAACCGCCCCGAGACGATGCGCATGAACCCAGCGAGGACGACCACCTCCGGGTCGTGCTCCTCGAGCATGCGGATCAGCGCGTGCTCCCAGGTCTCGCGGTCGGGATGCTCGTCGAGCGCCGTCGCGACCGTGGGGACCGCGCGCCGTCGGGCCCGCTCGAGCCCGTGGCACTCGGGGCGGTCCGATCCGACCACGACGATCCGTCCCCCGAAGCCCGCGTCCTCATCGGTCGCGTCGAGCAGCGCCTGCAGGTTCGTCCCCGACCCCGAGACGAGCACGCCGATCCGTCGCGTGGCCTGATCCACCCCGACCTCCGGTCCGTGGGTGCCCGAGCGTAACCGAGCTGCCCTGTCGGCCCCGCCGCGCTGCGCGACCACCGGGCCCGTGGCACCCTCCGACGAGCCCCGCCTTCGCGACCGGATGCGGATCCGCCGACCGGACTCCAGCCCGTGCGCCTCGCCGTCCTCCTGCCCGTCGCGCTGCTCGTCGCAGCGCTCGTCGCCGCGTGCACCCCCGCCGAACGCGCGACCCCGGACCCGACCCCGCCGGCGCCGAACCCGACGGGCGAGGCGCTCGCCGCGCCCGACCCGTGCCTGGAGCCGGTCAGCGGCGACCACCCGATCTCCCGGCTGCCCGGCGCCGACGCGACGGTGCTCGCCGCCTGCGCGGCCCGCGACCTCCCCGCGGAGCGCGCCGGCGGGACCGTCGTCGTCAGCGGAGACGGGGCCGCCAGCAGCGACCCGGCCCTGGCCGCGCTGCTCGCCGCGCGCCACGACCTCGCGCTGGTGCTCACCGGGGCCGACGCGTTGTCGCCCCCCGCGGCCGCGGAGCTCGCCCGGCGACGGCCCGACGACGTCGTCATCGTCGGTGGCGACGCCACCGTGGGCGCGTCGGTCGTCGCGGAGCTCGGCGGGCTCCTCCCCGACGCGGCCATCGAGCGCATCGCGGGCGACGACGCCGTGGGGACGGCCGCGGCCGTCGCCGCACGCCTCGACACCGACCCCGCCGCCCCGGTGCTGCTGGCCGCCGCCGACGAGCCGGGGGACACGCTCCTCGCCGCGGGCGCCGCCGCGCGCTCCGGCGCCGAGCTCCTGCTGACCCACGCGGACCGCGTGCCTGCGGTGACCGCCGGACGGCTCGACGAGGCCGACGTGGTCGTGCTGGTCGGCGACGGTGACGCGATCCCCTACGGGATCGAGCGTGCGCTGGACCGCGAGCTCGACGACACGACCGTTCGACGGGTCTCGGGGGGCGACGCGTCCGAGACGGCGGCGTCGGTCGCCCGCGCCTTCCCCGGTGACGGGCCGATCATCGCGGTCCACGCGGGGGACCCCGGTGCTGCGGTCGTCGCGGCCTGGGTCGCCGGGCAGCAGGACGGGGTGGTCGTACCGGTCGACGGGGAGGAGCCCGGTCGGGCGGCCGACCGCTACCTGCGCCTCGACGGCCTGTCCCCGGATCGGGAGGTCCGGCTCATCGGTGGGGACGATCGACTCGCGACGCCACTGGTGGAGGCGCTCGAGGAGCGCTTCGTCGAGGCCGCGCAGGGCGGTCCTCCGTCACAGATGCGCGGGGTCTGGATCCACCTGTTCGACGACACCCTGAAGACGCGTCGCGGGATCGACGAGGCGCTGGACGACGCCGCCGCGGCGAACCTCAACACGGTGATCGTGGAGGTGGTCCGTCGGCACGACGCCTACCACCGCTCGGAGGTGCTGCCGCGGACTCCCGACCCGGCGCTGGAGGACGGTCTGGACGTCCTCGCACGGACGATCGAGGGCGCGCACGACCGCGGCCTCGAGGTGCACGCGTGGGTGCCGCTGATGCCGACCTACCACCGCGTGTACGAGGAGCTCGACCTGCCCGCCGACCACGTCTGGGTCCGTCACGGCCCGGACAGCGACGAGCCGTGGGTCACCTTCGACGTCGACGGTGAGCCGTACCGCGATTACCTCGATCCCGGTGTGCCGGCGGTCACGGACCACGTGGTCGCGGTCGCGTCCGAGATCGCGGAGCGCTACCCGGTCGACGCGATCCACGTCGACTACCTCCGTTACGAGGGCCAGCGCTCGGGGTACAACCCGACCGCGCTCTCCCGGTTCCACGAGGAGACCGGGCGCTCGGACCGGCCCGCGCCCGACGACGCGCAGTGGTCCGCGTGGCGACGGGCCCAGACCGACGCGCTCGCGGCGCGGCTCGCGGCCGAGGTGCGCAACGCCGATCCCGACGTCGCCGTCACCCACGCGGTGACGACGATGGGCGCCTCGCCCGACCGGTCCGGGGGGTTCCACGGGACCAGGCCCTGGCGTGACGTGTTCCAGGACTGGCCCTCGTGGCTGCGCGACGGGCACGTGGATGCGGTGTTCCCGATGCACTACTTCCGTGACACCGACCCCGATCAGCGTGCCTGGTTCCGTGGCTGGATCGCCTTCGACGAGCAGCTCGCCGAGGAGTGCCGGGACGCGGGGCGTGGCACGTGCACGATCGCCCCGGGGATCGGAGCGTGGCTGAACGCACCGTCGCACTCCCTCGCGCAACTGGAGGAAGCGGTCACGCGCACCGACGGGGCGGTCGTCTACTCGTACCAGCAGAACGCCGCCGACGAGCCGCACGACGAGCTGCTCCGCCGGGTCGTCGCCGACCCGTTCGGCCGGCCCGCGCCCGCGCCGGCGCTGACGCGATGAGACCAGCGCCCTCCCCCGCCCGTCGCGGGACCTACGCTCTGCCCGGATCTCGTCCGGGAGCCGATCGTGCGCGGTGACCTCCTCCTGCACGTCCGGTTGCTGCTGCGTCCCCGCGGTGTCACCGGCCTCGTCACCGCGGTGATCGGGCTGACCGGCGCCGCTGCCCTCTACCTCCCCTGGTACGAGATCCGCGCGGAGGTCACGATGCTCGGCTCGAGCCGGAGCTGGGCGGTGGCGTCGCTCGCGGGCTGGCAGGCGCACCCGTGGCTCTGGCTCGTCGCCGCCGCCGCGGTCATCGCGACGCTCCTCGGCGTCGCGATCGCCGTCGACCGACCACCGCGACGCGGCCGGGACCTGCTGCTCGGTCTCGCCATCGCGCTCGCGACCGTGACCGGGATCGGCGCCCTCGTCGTCCCCCCGCCGGGGCGCTTCGGTGTCGGGGACACCCTCGGCCAGCTCCAGCAGATCGCCGACCGCGTGCCCGAGGACGTCGACGTCCAGCTCGTGGTCGCGCCGGCGGCCGGGATGTGGATCGCGCTCACCACCGCCGCCCTGCTGCTGGCCGTCGCGTTCCTCCACCGCGACCGCTGA
>CAZADJ010000035.1:0-5116 GCA_964483845.1 uncultured Actinomycetota bacterium
GCATCTTCGTGATGCCCGACAAGATGTCGCAGGAGAAGATCAGCCTGCTGCGCGCCTACGGCGCTGAGGTGGTCGTCTGTCCCACCGCGGTCGAGCCCGACGACCCACGCTCCTACTACTCGGTGGCGGATCGCCTCGCGGCGCAGACGCCCGGCGGGTTCCAGCCGAACCAGTACTTCCACCAGTCGAACCCGACCGCTCACACCCTGTCCACGGGCCCCGAGCTGTGGCGCCAGACGAACGGGCTGATCGACGTCTTCGTCGCCGGCATCGGGACCGGCGGGACGATCACCGGTGTCGGCCGCTACCTCAAGGAGCGCAAGCCCGACGTCCGCGTCGTCGGGGCGGACCCCGAGGGTTCGATCTACACCGGCGACGTCCACCCCTACCTCGTCGAGGGGATCGGCGAGGACTTCTGGCCCGAGACGTTCGACCGATCCGTGGTGGACCGCTACGTGCGCGTGTCGGACCGCGAATCCTTCCTCATGGCCCGGCGCTGCACGCGCAAGGAGGGGATCCTGGTCGGCGGCTCGGCCGGGACCGCGCTGGTCGCCGCGCTCGAGGTCGCCGCCGACGAGCCAGAGGACGCCACCATCGTCGTACTGCTCCCCGACTCGGGCCGCAACTACCTCTCCAAGCTGTACGACGACAAGTGGATGGCCGAGCACGGGTTCCTGGAGCGCGAGGCCGAGCGCATCAGCGTCGGATCGGTGGTCGGCACGAAGGACGCCGACCTCCCGCAGCTGGTCCACTGCCACCCCTACGAGACCGTGAGCCAGGCGATCGCGCTGCTGAAGGAGTTCGGGGTGAGCCAGATGCCGGTGTTCCGTGAGGGGGAGCACGAACCGACCGTCGGCGGGATCATCGGCTCGATCCGCGAGACAGACCTGCTGGACGCGGTGCTCGAGGACGCCAGCGTGATGGGCAAGCCGGTGGTCGAGGTGCTGCAGCCGCCGCTGCCGGTGGTCGAGGTGGACGCCGAGCTGGACGACGTCTTCTCCGATCTCGCCGCCGGGTCGCCCGCGGTGGTGGTGATCGACGGCGAGCGCCCCGTCGGCGTGCTCACCCGCGCCGACCTCCTCAGCTACCTCGCAGCCCACCGGTGAGGCGGCCGCCGCGTAGCCTCACCGTCCGATCCGGAGAGGAGCCGAGATGGACGCGATCGAGTACATCACCGACGACCACGAGCGCTTCCGGGCGATGCTCGACCGCTACGAGGAGCTCGACCCGGACGACGACGCGGCCCGCAAGGAGCTCGTCGACGACCTGATCGCCGGCCTCGTCCGGCACGCGGTGATGGAGGAGTCGGTCCTCTACCCGTTCGTCACATCCGAGTTACCCGACCTCGAGCACGAGATCCGCGAGGAGCGCGAGGAGCACCACGTCATCGAGGTCCTCCTCGCCGAGCTCGCGCGGATGGACGCCGCCGACCCACAGTTCGACGCGAAGCTCGAGGTCCTCGCCGAGAACCTCCTCCACCACTTCGACGAGGAAGAGGAGGACCTCTTCCCTCGGCTGCGCGAGGAGGTCGACGGGGACGCGCTGCGCGAGCTGACCGACGAGCTCCGCGCCGCGCACGCCGACGCCCCGACCACCCCGGATCCCGACCGCACCGGTGGATGACTGGCGGCGGCGCCCAGCACCCGCTGACCGCGACCGGCGCGGCGCTGTTCCTCGCCTCGGACACCGTCTTCGGCTCGGATCGCTTCGTCGGGGACCTACCGTGGGCGCAGCCGGTCATCATGATCGCCTACCACCTCGGACAGGGACTGATCGTCCTGTCGCGTCTGGGCTGACCGCCGGACCCGCCGTCCATCTAGCCTGCGGTCGAGCGGGTGAAGGAGGCGGGCCATGGAGTTCGAGACGCGGGCGATCCACGTCGGCCAGGAGCCCGACCCGACCACCGGCGCGGTGGTCGTGCCGATCTACCAGACCTCCACCTACCGCCAGGACGAGGTCGGTTCGCACCGCGGCTACGAGTACTCCCGGACCGGGAACCCGACGCGCACCGCGCTCGAGGAGTGCCTCGCCTCGCTGGAGAACGCCGGTGGCTGCGTCGCGTTCGCCTCGGGGATGGCGGCGACCGACGCGGTCCTGCGCCTCCTGGACCCTGGCGACCACCTGATCCTCCCCGACGACGTGTACGGCGGCACGTTCCGCCTGGTGAGCGAGGTACTCGCGCGGGCCGGCCTCGCCCACTCGACGGTGGACCTGACCGATCTCGACGCCGTGGCGGAGTCGTTCACGGGGCGTACCCGGATGGTCTGGGCCGAGACCCCCTCGAACCCGCTACTGAAGGTCTGCGACCTCGCGGCGCTCGCGGAGCTCGCCCACGATCACGGCGCCCGGCTCGTCGCCGACAACACCTTCGCGACGCCGTACCTGTCCCGCCCGCTCGATCACGGCGCCGACATCGTCGTCCACTCCACCACGAAGTACCTCGGGGGTCACTCCGACGTCGTCGGCGGGGCGGTCTGCGCCGACGCGGACACCGCCGAGCAGGTCGCGTTCCTCCAGAACGCCGCCGGCGCCGTCCCCGGGCCGTTCGACGCCTGGTTGACGCTGCGGGGGATCAAGACGCTCGGCGCTCGCATGGACCGCCACTGCGACAACGCCGCCGCGGTCGCGGCCTTCCTCGCCGACCACCCGCGCGTCGGTCGCGTGCGCTACCCGGGCCGCCCGGACGATCCGGGACACGAGCTCGCCGCGCGGCAGATGACCGGGTTCGGCGGGATGGTCTCCTTCGAGGTGACCGGGGGCGAGGCGGCGGCGAGGCGCGTCTGCGCCGCGACCGAGGTGTTCTTCCTCGCCGAGTCCCTCGGGGGGGTGGAGAGCCTCATCGAGCACCCGGGCGTGATGACGCACGCATCGGTCGCCGGCTCGCCCCTGGAGGTCCCCGACGACCTCGTGCGGCTGTCCGTCGGGATCGAGCACATCGACGACCTCATCGCGGACCTGGAACGCGCGCTCGCCTCCCGATAGGGACCGCGCCCGACGGTCGGCGGCCGGCCCGGGGACGCGGCGCCTCGATCCGGTCGCCCGGGGCAACCGATACCGTCGCCGCGACGGGGAGGTGCCGGGTGCGTTCGCGGTGGTTGGTCGCGGGGTCGGCGGCGCTCGTCCTCGGTGCGGCCGGCTGCTCCGACGTGGTCACCCTCGAGCCGCCCCGGGTGGAGGCGGTCGAGGTCGTCCCCCCCGAGCAGTCCTACGTCTACGACGCCGACGGCAACGAGCTCGCCGTCCTCCGCCAGGAGTACCGCGAGTCGGTCGACCTCGACCGCATGCCGCAGCACGTCATCGACGCGGTGGTCGCTGCGGAGGACCGCCGGTTCTGGACGCACGCCGGTGTCGACGCCCGCGCGATCGCCCGCGCGGCGGTGGTGAACTACGCGACCGGGCGCCCGGCACAGGGCGGCTCCACCATCACGCAACAGGTGGTCAAGAACCTCTTCATGCCCGACGCCCCCCGGGACATGGAGACGAAGTCGCGCGAGGCGCTGCTCGCGCGCGACCTCGAGCGTGAGTGGTCCAAGGACGAGATCCTCGAGCGCTACATCAACACCGTGTACTTCGGCAACGGCGCCTACGGCATCAAGGCCGCCGCCTACACCTACTGGCGCAAGGACGTCGAGGAGCTCACGCTCGACGAGGCGGCGCTCCTGTCGGGTCTGATCCGGGCACCCGAGAGCGGCAACCCAGACCGCGACCCGGAGGCTGCCCGTGCCCGCCGCGACCAGGTGCTCGACGCGATGCTCGAGGAGGCGATGATCACGCCGGACGAGGCGGTGGCCGCCCGCGGTCGTCCGATCGAGGTGGAGCCACGCCCGCCGGTGCCCGCCGCCAGCCAGCCGCACTGGGTGGACCACGTCGTGCGGACCCTGAAGCAGGAGCCGTCGTTCGGTGAGGAGGAGGCCGACCGTGCACAGCTGCTGTACGGCGGCGGCCTGCGCATCCACACGACGCTGCGCCCCGACGTCCAGCGTGCGGCGGAAGAGGCCGCCACCCGCTTCGTCGGCGTCGATGGCGACCCGGAGGTGGCGATCGCGGTGGTCGAGCCGTCCACCGGCGAGATCGTCGCCGCGATCGGCGGCCGGGACTACGAGACGCGGCAGTTCGACCTCGCGACCCAGGGCCGGCGCCAGCCCGGCTCAGCGTTCAAGCCGTTCGTGCTCACCGCGGCGGTCGCCGACGGCTACGTCCCGTCCACACCGGTGCGGGGTGACGAGGGGACGCTCTCGTGGGGCGAAGACGGTCGCGAGCGCTACCGGGTACGCAACTACGACCGCTCGAACCCCGGCTGGATCACGCTCGCCGAGGCGACGCGCGCGTCGGTCAACGGCGCGTTCGTCCGTCTCATCCTCGACGTCGGCATCGAGGACACGATCGTCGCGGCGCGGGCGCTCGGCATCACGTCCACGCTGAACGAGCACCCGTCGATCGCGCTGGGCGGTCTGACCCATGGCGTCACACCCCTGGAGATGGCGGTCGCCTACGGGACCCTCGCGAACCACGGGACGCGCATGCCGAGCTCTCCCATCGACCGCATCGAGGACGCGGACGGCAACGTCGTCTGGCGCCCCGACCGCGCCCCGAAACGCACGGTCGACCCGGCCGCCGCGTGGCTCGTGACCGAGATGCTGCGCGAGGTGGTCGAGAACGGGACCGGCGCCCGGGCCCGGCTGCCCGGGTGGGACGTCGCCGGCAAGACCGGGACCACCAGCGACCACACCGACGCCTGGTTCGTCGGCTACACGCCTACGTTGGCCGCTGCCGTCTGGATGGGCTACCCGGACGAGAGGATCCCGATGCGTGGGGTGGCCGGCGAGCGGGTCGTGACCGGCGGATCGTGGCCGGCGAGGATCTGGCGGGAGCTGATGGATGCCGCGCTCGCCGACCAGACGCCCCAGACGTTCGAGATGCCGGACGAGATCGCCGTGGAGGTGGAGATCGACCCGGAGACGGGCATGCTCGCCGCCGAGTGGTGCCCGGGTGAGGTGCAGGTCCTCCCGCGCCCGCTGGTGCCCGAGGAGACGTGCCCGTCGCCACCCCCGACCCCGACGCCGGAACCGGCGAGCCCCGGACCCGACGACGGGGCGACCCCGAGCCCGTCGCCGTC
>CAZADJ010000035.1:5216-16305 GCA_964483845.1 uncultured Actinomycetota bacterium
CGGAACCGGCGAGCCCCGGACCCGACGACGGGGCGACCCCGAGCCCGTCGCCGTCGCCGTCACCGAGCCCGACACCGTCGCCGTCGCCGACCGACGAGCCGAGTCCGACGCCCTCGCCGACGCCGACCGACGAGGATGGTGAGGACGACGACGAGGACGGCGAGGACGACGGGGACTGATGCGCGCGCTGCTGCTGTTCAACCCGAACGCGACGGCGACCGACCGTCACGTGCGTGACGTCATCGCCTCGGCGTTGGCATCGGAGCTGAAGCTCGAGATACACGCGACGAAGCAGCGCGGACACGCCACCCACATCGCGGCCGGCGCGGTGCACGAGGGGGTGGACGTCATCTTCACGCTCGGCGGTGACGGCACCGCGAACGAGGTCATCCAGGCGATCGCCGGCACGTCGGTGCGCCTCGCCGCGATCCCCGGCGGGTCCACGAACGTCCTCGTCCGCGACCTGGGACTGCCCGCCGATCCGATCGAGACGACCTCGGCCCTGCTCGAGGCGCTGCGCGAGGGGCGGTCACGCACCATCGGGCTCGGCCAGGCCAACGGCCGCTACTTCGCGGTCTCGGCCGGCTTCGGTTTCGACGCCGCCGTCGTCCGGCTCGTCGAGCGGCGCTACCGGCTGAAGCGCGTGGTGCGTCAGCTGTCGTTCGTGTGGTGCGCGCTCCAGGAGTTCTTCCTCGGCTACGACCGCTCGATCCTGCCGATCAGCGTGGAGCTGCCCGACGAAGCGCCCCGGGCCGGCTACGGGCTCTGCATCGTGGCGAACACCGCGCCGTACGCGTACCTGCGCGCTCGCCCTCTGCTCGTCCACCCAGACGCCTCCTTCGACCGTCAGCTCGACGCCCTGGGGGTGCGCACGCTGCGTGCACGCACGATGCTGCGCATCATCGGTCAGGTGCTGACCACCGGCGGGCACGTGCGCTCCCGGTCGGTGGACTACTGGCGCGACCAGCCGTCGTTCACGCTGCGCAGCTCGGTGCCGCTCCCCCTCCAGGTCGACGGGGACTACGCGGGCGAGTCGCGGGAGGTCGTGCTGCGCTCGATCCCCGACGCGCTCGAGGTCGTCGTCTGATGACCCCTCGCCTCCGGGCGTGCCGATCGTGAGCGGGCCTGCCGAGCCCGCGGGCGATGCGCTCAGCGCACGTGGCACGGGACACTGTGCGGCCAACGCGCGATCGGTGCGGATACGACCGGTTCGTGCGAGATGCCGCAAGCGGACGCTTGCCAGGGGTGAACCGCATGGTTACCCTCCGGTCGCGAAAGGTTTCACAAGGTCGCTGCGGCCCGTCCCCCGCTGATCACCACACAGGTACCGACGCTGATACCGACCCCTCCGGCGCCCGGGGCACGCGCCGACGGCCGACGACTCGACCAGGGGACCAGATCCATGGACTGGCGTTCGAGAGCCGCCTGCACCGACGAGGATCCCGAGCTCTTCTTCCCGGTGGGCACCACCGGCCCAGCGGTGGTGCAGATCGAGGAGGCGAAGCGGGTCTGCGCCCGCTGCGAGGTCCGCGAGCCCTGCCTCGAGTTCGCGCTGGACACCCGACAGGACGCCGGTGTCTGGGGCGGGCTGGACGAGGACGAGCGGCGTTCGCTCCGCCGCAAGCGCCAGCGCAGCCGCCGGATGGCCAGCTGACCACCGCGCTGCCCTAGACTCCGTCATCCTCCACCGCGAACACCGGAGGACGGCGTGCCGTACCGCTCCAGGCTGACCTCGCCGCCGGACGTCGCGGCCGAGCCGGTGAGCGACAGCGCCGGCGACGACGTCGACTACTACTCCCCCGGCTTCGATCTCCCGCGCGAGCCCCGCATCTGGAGCCGTGCGCGGCGGCGGGCGGTCGCGGCCGTCGTCACGCTCGTCATCGCGCTCGCTGCGATCGGCCTGATCCGGATCGCGACGGCCGGGCAGGCGGAGGACCCGGCGATGGAGCAGCAGAACGCGGTCGCCGACGCCTGACGGCGGGGCTCAGGGGGTGACGGCCTCCGCCGGTAGCGGCAGCTCCGCGACGCACGTCGTGCCCCCCTCGGACGCGGTGCGCGCGACCTCCAGCGTCCCGCCGAGCTCGGTGGTGATGAGGGTGTTGGCGATCTGCAGGCCGAGGTTCGCGTCGCCGGTGAGGTCCCAGCCCTCCGGGACCCCGACCCCGTCGTCGACGACGTGGAGGGTGAGCGTCGCGGTTCCCCGTTCCAGCTCGACCACGATCTCGCCGCCCTCCTCGCCGGGGAAGGCGTGCTCGACGCTGTTCTGGATCAGCTCCGACATCACCAGCGCCAGCGGCGTCGCCACCTCGGCGGGCAGCTCCCCAGCGGAGCCACGTCGGGTGACCTTCACCGGCCGCTCCGGGTCGGTGAGCCCGGCGGCCAGCATGTCCACGAGGCGCTGTGCGACCTTGTCGAACGAGACCCGCTGCCGCGACTCCTGGGAGAGCGTCTCGTGGACGAGCGCGATCGACGAGATGCGGCGCACCGACTCCTCGAGCCCCTCGCGCGCCTCGGGGATCTCGAGCCGCCGGGCCTGGAGCCGCAGCAGGGACGCGACCGTCTGGAGGTTGTTCTTCACCCGGTGGTGGATCTCACGGATGGTCGCGTCCTTGTAGAGCAGCAGCCGCTCGTGGCGCCGCAGCTCGGTCACCTCCCGGATCAGCATGATCCCCCCGAGGACCTCGTGCCCCCGCACCAGCGGGAGGAGCCGGCGCAGCACCACCGCACCGCGCGCCTCGACCTCGCTCTCGAGCGGCTCGCCGTCCCCCAGCGCCTCGAGCAGGACCGGCGCATCCAGGTCGAAGTCCCCGATGCGGCGTCCCATCACGTTGTCGCGCACGCCGAGGCGGCGGTACGCGCTGATCGCGTTCGGGCTGGCGTACACGACGTTGCCGCCCGGGTCGATGCGCATCATCCCGTCGCCCACGCGGGGGGCGAGCTCCCGCTCCGGGTCCTCACCGGGGAACGGGAAGTTGCCCTCCGCGAGCATCTGGGCCAGCTCGCCGGCGGTCTGGAGGTAGGTCAGCTCGAGCTGCGACGGTGAGCGCACCATGGACAGGTTCGCCTCGCGCGTGACGACCGCGATCATGGCGTCGTCGAAACGCACCGGGATCGCCTCCTCGCGCACCGGCACGCCGGTGGACCAGTCGGGATCCCCCTCGCGCACGATGCGCTCCTCGGCGAAGGCCGTGACGACGTGCGGACGATCGCGGCTCGACGCGACCTTCCCGACGAGGTCGTCGTGGTACAGGGTCTGCGCCGTGTACGGCCGCATCTGGGCGACCACGACGAACCGCCCAGCCCCGTCGTCGTCGGGGCCGTCGGCCACCTGTGCGTCCGGCCGGACCTGGCACCACAGCAGCAGGTCCGCGAAGGAGAGGTCCGCGAGGATCTGCCAGTCGGAGACGAGCGCCTGGAGGTGGTCGACCTCGGCGACGTCCAGGGCGGTGTGGGTCTCGGTCAGCTCCTGGAGTGAGGCCATCGGCCGCGGTCAGCCCTCGTCCCTGCCGAGGAGCTTCTGGAGGTTGTCGAGCGGCACGACCTCCCGGATACGCGCGAAGGCCCGCTGCTCGATCTGCTTCGTCTCGTGGTTGGTCAGCGACAGCTCGCGCGCCGTCTCCGCGAGGTTGCGGGGATGGCCGTCGACGAGCCCCATGCGCAGCTCGACGACGCGCCGCTCGACGTCGGGCAGCCGTCCGAGGACGTTGCCGAGCGGCCCGGTGAGCTCGCTGAAGCGCTCGTCGACCGACGGACGACGTCGGCGACGAGACGGGCCCTTGCGCTCCTGATCGCTCATCGTCCCCCGAGGGTAGCCGGGGGCGGCCGGTCAGCGGCCCGGCCACTCGGGGTCGCGCTTCTCGAAGAACGCCTGCAGCCCCTCGGCGAGGTCCTCGGTCTGCGTGGACAGGTCCAGCAACCCGTGGAGGTGGGCCAGCGCGGCGGAGCGGTCCATGTCCCGGATGGCGACGAACGAGCGCCGACCGAGGCGCAGCGCCACCGGGGACGCGGCCACGAGGTCCTCGACCAGCCGGTCCACCGCCGTGTCCAGCTCCTCGCGCGCCACCACCTCGTTCACCAGGCCCCACTCGAGGGCCCGCGCCGCGTCGATCCGGGCCCCGGTCATCATCAGCTGCAGCGCCCGCTTGGGTCCGAGGTGCTCGGCGATCAGCGTCGAGATGAAGTACGGCCACAGGCCGCGCTTGACCTCGGGGGTGCCGAAGGTCACGTCGTCGGCGGCGACGAGGAGGTCACAGGCCAGGGCCAGTCCGAAGCCGCCGGCAAGCGCGAGCCCGTTCACCCGTCCGACGAGCGGCGTGCCGAGCCGGTCGATCGCCACGAGCAGGTCGCGCATGCGCCCGAGGGCCTCGTAGCGCGCCAGCGCACCGCCCTCCGCGTCCCCCAGGCTGCCGGCGAGGTCGGCGCCGGCGCAGAACGCGTCCTCGCCAGCGCCGGTGAGCACGACGACCCGGACACCGGCGTCCGCGTCAGCCTCGGCGAACGCGTCGACCAGGCCGTCGAGGACCGCTCCGTCCAGCGCGTTGCGCCGCTCCGGCCGGTCGATCGTGAGCCGCAGGGCCGGCCCGTCCCGGTCGGTACGCAGGCTCATCGTGTCGCCCCTCCCCCACGTCGGATGGGTCGCGACTGTAGCGTTGGGGCCCGCCCAGCCCGTCCGCCGCTCCCCGACGCCGGAAGCCGGAGCGGCCACGGAGGACCGCCGTGCCGTTCGTCGTCATCGTCCTGCTCGCCGCGATCGCGGTCGGCTACGCGCGCGGCGGGAGGCTCCACCGTGTCGCGGACGCGGAGCTCGGCTGGGCGTGGCTGTTGTTCGCCGGCGTGGCACTGCAGGTCGCCGTCGACATCGCCTCGGCGCGGGGCCTGCTGACCGACGTGCCCGGCACGGTCCTCCTCGTCATCTCCCACGCGATGGTGATCAGCTGGATCGTCCTCAACCGGTTCCGGCCGGGGATGGTGCTGATCTTCATCGGGCTCGCGTTGAACGCGGTGGTGATCGTCGCGAACGGGGGGATGCCGGTCGACCCGGCCGCGATCGACGCGGCGGGACTACCCGCGGTCGACGCCCTGCACGGCAAGCACACCCTGATGCACGACGGCACGCGGCTCGCGCTGCTCGCCGACGTCATCCCGGTGCCACCGCTGCGCACGGTGATCTCGGTCGGCGACATCGTCCTGGCCGCCGGGCTGATCCCCCTCGTGAGCCACCTGATGACCTACCGGTCCGCGGTGGAGCGCCGGGGGGGTCCGCGGGAACCGGTCGACGCGCCGGGGACGGTCGAGGAGCAGCGGGACAGCGTCTGAGATCGAGCGCTACCTCAGCTCGAGCGGGCCGAGACGACCGTGGCCAGCGCCTGGACGACCGCCGGGTCGTGGTCGTAGGCCATGGAGCGGTGGAGCGCGTCGATCGCCTCCCACGAGGCGAGCGGCTCGTCGGCGTGCGTGAGACGGTCGAACTCGCAGACGGTGCGCACGATCCGGGCGGCCATCGGGAGGGTCTCGTCCTGCGCGTCACCGGGGCGACGGTAGGGGTCGCGGTGACGCTCGATCACGTCCGCGACCCACTCCATGTCGCCGGCCTCGCGCACGATGGTCGCGCCGGCCATCGCGACCTCGCGGTCGTGTGCGCGCTGCTCGGGGTCGTCCGTCGCGATGCGGCCCACCTCGTGGAGGTGAGCGGCGCGCTCCACCTTGGCCACGTCACGCTCGGACATCCTCATCTGGCGACCGACCGAGACCGCGAGCTCACCGACCCGGACCCCGTGGCCCGGCGTCACGTGACCGGTGAGCTCGGTCATCCGGGTCATCGCGATGACCGTCTGGTCGTAGGTCTTGCGGATGTCCGTGTAGCGGTGGAGCCCCGCGCGGACCGCGATCACCGGCAGGAACAGCAGGAAGAGCGCACCGAAGCCCAACAGGCCGTAGGCGACGGCGACCAGGGCGGCCGATGACGCCAGCGCCAGGTTGCTCACCCACGTCACGTGGACGTGGTGGGCAGCGCGGCGGAGGAAGCTGGCCTCGGGCTCACGGTCGCTGGCCGCCTCCCAGATGCCGAGCCCGAACACGAGTCCCAGCGTCACGGCGACCACCGCGTGCAGTGTCACGTCGCTCTCACCGATGGCCCACGCGCCGGGGAGCGAGGCGCCGAAGGCCGCCAGCCCCGCGAGCGCCCAGCCTGCGATCACCCGGTTCACGAGCTCCAGCCCGTGGCTCACCTCGCCGATCATCCCGCGGATCACCGCAGCTCCGGCCCAGCCGACCGCCCCGACCACCGCCACCAACCACGGCGACGGTCCGAGCAGCGCGAACGCAGCCAGCACCGCGACCGAGGTCGGCACCGGCCGGCCGCGCGGGGGTTCGAGGTCGAGCAGCTCACCGGCGACCGCGGCCAGCGCGAAGGCGATCAGCACGCCCTGGCTGATGTCGGTCTCCCACGTCAACCAGGGGAGCCCGACCCCCAACGCGCCCGTGACCACCACGAGCTGGGCCGGCCGCAGGGACGGTGGGGTCGCCGCCAGATCACTCACCGGTCCGACTCCTCGGTCGCGGGGATCGGCGGCTCGTAGGCCTCGTGGATCGGCTGCCAGTCGAGACGGTCGGTCACGGCACGCAGGGTGTCGACGACCTGCCGGTCGAACTGGGTGCCGGCACAGCGGTCGAGCTCCGCGAAGGCCTCGTGGAGCTCCATCGCCTCGCGGTAGGAGCGGGTCGTGGTCATCGCGTCGAACGCGTCGCAGACGGTGATGATCCGGGCGAGCATCGGCAGCTCCTCGCCGGAGACGCCGAAGGGGTACCCGTCGCCGTCGACGCGCTCGTGGTGGTAGCGGACGCCGTCGATGGCGGGCTCGAGGAACTCGATCTCGGAGAGGATCTCGGCCCCCACGACCGGATGCTCCTTGATGAGCTCGAACTCGTCATGGTCGAGCTTGGCAGGCTTGTTGATGATCGACTGCGGGACCTTGAGCTTGCCGACGTCGTGGAGCTTCGCCGCGTAACGGACAGCTCGGAGCTCCTCGTAATCGAAGCCGAGATCGCGGGCGACCTCGACACACAGCTGGGAGACCCGCGCGGTGTGCCCGGCCGTGTAGCCGTCCTTCACCTCGATCGCCTTCAGCAACGAACGAACAAGTCGGTCGTACGCCTCGGACTCCCGCTGATAGCCAAGCAAAGCCTGCCTCGCCACCAACGCCGGGATGACCAGGAAAAGGATCGCAAGTGGGTGAATTCCAAGGATGAGTGCACCCGCCAGGACTGCCAACCCCGCATAGAGAACCTGCAGCAACATCGAAGTGCCGAGAATGCTCTTGAGGGTCGATCTCACTCTCTCACCAGAAACCAAGCGAATGACCACGGCTACGAGCACGTGGTTAACGAAGGTGTGCACCACGGCCGCAAGTAGTAGTGCGATCCAAATCTCAGGCGTCGTGACTGCCTCAATGCTCCCCGGAACACCGCCAAGCAAGTTGAAGGTCGCTCCGGATGCGCCAGCACTAAGCGCTGTCTGACCGAAGTTGAATCCCGTCTTCTCAATCCGACGGCTGGGGTAAGTCCACCATCCAGAAACGAGCATCCCGGCCGTTGCCGCCACAGCAAGTGGTGTGCCGCCGACTAAGAGGGCGGTCAACACTGCAACGATCGTGAGGGTCACATCCAGCTCGTCACGCATGCGAGCCGGCATAACCTCAGTAAGTGCGACCAGGAGTACGAAAGCCAGGCCGACCACTACGGGGTTCGTTGTAGTCCAGGTGGATACGTCCAGATTTGACCAGGCCCACGCAGAGACGATCACGCCCACTGAGAACGTTGCCACGATGAATAGGCGCGGCCAGCGCTCAGGGCTGCTGATCAGGGCGATCCTCCCGAGTGAGTAAGCGAGCGGTCAGCGGAGACGGCCGATGTGGTGAATCAGCTCCAGCGAGCTTGGGCGCCAGCGGCCAGGACGAGCGCCGCCAGGCTTGAGAGGCTGTAGAAGATCCTCTTCAGGTTTGTACGAGTCATGGGTCACCCCCATCGAGTGTCGATGCGTGACCCGAGCCTTCGCTATCCGGCTTCGGGCGGTATCCGCTCCGCTCGATGGATCGATCCCGTCCCCGGGATCAGGGTGCGCTGGGTAGTGCGAGGTTCCACGCCTGGTGACGATGCGCGCATCGCTCCCGGCGCGGCCTGTCTTCTCGACCGCCTCCGCTCACCGCTCGCTATGCAGTTGTCACTCCCCCGAGTTGCCTATCTCGTCCCTAAGGACTCCCGGTGCCTCTCCAAGGCTACGGACCTCTCCAAGGCACTCGCGCCGCCCATCCGGACCGTTCCTGGCCCGCAACCGAACTACCACTGTACAGAACTTCCCACCGGATCACTCGAGGCGACTTGTCGACCATGGCGCAACAACTATCTGCTGTCAACACCTATCTCAGAACCCACACTCGCCACAGTCGCTATTTGTCACCTCAGTCGCCCCAACTTCCACTCCGGTGCCACTGCGGACTCAACCCCATGGTTCCAGGTCGAGGGCCCCGACGCATGTGGCGAGCGACCCGTCCGGGGCAGGCCCTACGTCCTACCTCGCCCCGATGGCCCGACACGGACCCACGTCGCGCAGCCGCGCATACGGTGGGCACGGTCCCAGCTTCGTCGCGCACACCAGCCGCTCGGTTAGGCTGCGGCCACGGAGCGATCGGGGAGAGCGCGTGCAGCAGCCGGCAGGAGACGGCGCGGGAGCGGACCCTCCGAGCGGGGGTGCATCCGCCGCGACGGACACGGACCTCCACGACCAGTCCAACCGACTCGACATCGAGGGCGCGCTGTCGGATGTGGTCGGAGTGATCGCCGCGCGCATCGTGCCGGGCTACGAGCGCGCCATCGACGAGATCCACGTCGTCTCCACCCCGGAGCACCAGCCCAAGCAGCTGGTGCGTGACATCCAGTCCCTCCTGTACGCACGGTTCAACATCTCCATAGACCACCGCGTCGTCAGCATCGTTCAGATCGACGTCGGCGACACACCCTCGGCGAACGGGGCCACGACACCCACGATCGACGTGACAGCTGAGGAGCCCGCCTCCGAGACGGAGGACGAACCGGAGACGGGCTCGCCCCCAGTCGGCTTCGTCACGGTGGAGGACGAGCGCCCCAACCTGGTCCGGGTCGCGGCGACCCTCGACGGCATCGACGTGCACGTCACGGTCTGCCTCGCCGCCGGGGACCGCGAGCTGGAGGGAACCGCGGCCGGTCCGGCCTCGGGCTCTGGACGTCGCCGAGCCACCGCTCGAGCCACGCTCGCCGCCGCGGATCTCCTCCTGCCCGAGGGCGAGATCGTCGAACTCGAGGGCGTGACCGTCGATGACGTCTTCGGTCACGAGCTCGCCGTGAGCCTGATCCACTTCCACGGTCCGCGCGGTGCGCGAACCGTCGCCGGCATCGCGGTCGTCCACGACGACGAGCACGCCGCGGTCGCACGGAGCGTTCTCGACGCGATCAACCGTCAACTCCGAACGGACAGCCCGGAGTAGCGCCCGTCTTCAGGACGTGCCGGGGACGTGTCGGCTCCGCTGAACCGCTTCACCGATCGCGGACCGCCTGGACCTCACCGACGGGGAAGTCGACGATCTCGCCGTAGGACCACAACCCGGAGACGACACCGGACCGGGCGCCCAGCAGGCCCTCGTACGACCAGTGTGCGTCCCAGCGCTGGAGGACCCTCACGGTGACCACGTCGAGGGTCGCGTACGCGTAGGTCACCTCTCCGTCGGGCCACGGTCCGGGCTGGCCCTCGTAGGTGCGCGGGTGGGTTCCGTCCCCCCAGTCGACCTCGACGACGGTCGGCTCGGGGTGGATCGTCACCGTGCCCGCCAGTACGTCAACAGCGATCGGATCGACCGTCCCAGGCTCGATACCGGTCTCCAGGAAGGCAGGCATCCCGGTGATGGCCCGACCGGGAGCGATCTGCGGATCCGGCAGGGGCATCGGCACCGTCGCGACGAACCTCGAGATCGCCTCGTCCTCGGAGACCTCGCCCTCCTCGAGGGGGCACCGTGGGAAGGCCGCCCAGTCGTCCAACCCGAGCATGTCCAGCTGCTCGTTCACCGCATCCATGTCCACGTGGTGTTCCTCGGATGCGCCCTCACCGGTGTGAAGCAGCACCCGGTAGCACGCACCACCGAAGGGACCTTCACCATCGCCGGTCCGGATCTCGATGGACAGTCCGATCTCCGGCGGATCAACGAGCTCCCCGCTTGCCAGCGATTGCGAGAGGAAGACTTGGATGGTGACCGCATCGCGCCTGTCACTTCCCTCAACCCAGGGTGAACCATCCTCATCGTCCGTGGCGGCACTCGCACTGTTTGTGGCTACAACTATTGCTACGAACAATGTCGCAAGTACTGCAAGTGTCCGTCGCTTCGTCATGCGCACAGTGAGTGCTCCTCGGCATCCTCAACTTGAGTGCGGTCCGGATGCATGACGAACTGCCCTATGACCCAGGGCGTAGCATTCAAGACACTGTCCTGACGTGCAGCCCTCGCAACAGGAACGAGCGCGAAGTAGTAGTAGGACAACTCAGCTGCCTCGAGGCCCTCGGCGAGGAATGCAGTGTCGTCGATGACGACTTCTACAAAGATGCAGTCCAGTGCCTCGTCGTCAACGATGCGTGTGACCTCAACGACGGGCACACTCGGACGAGGCGTCAGATTGTCCGCGCGCAACTCTTCATGCGTGACGCCGCCTTCCCGGAGCTGCCGGACAGCCCGCTCGACTTCGCTTGGTGTGTAGATCGCCTCGAAGAGCGCGGTGTTCTCGTCGGTGATCTCCTCGTCCGCGTAGATGCCGCGAAGGCCTTCAACGCGGATGCGCTCTAGCTCCTGCATGACGAGGGTCAGGTACTCCTCGTCGATCTCATCGGGGATCGCGAACGGGTCGTCGACCGCTTCGGGGGAAGGGCTCGGCGTCGGTGACACCGCCGGCGGCGTGGAGGCGGCCAACGGCCCGTCGTCCGCCGGGGCTTCGTCCGCCTTGCACCCGAGGAGCAGGCCGCCGACGGCGAGGAGCGCCAGTGTGACCCTGCCACCGTCACCACGGCGCACAC
>CAZADJ010000036.1:0-16290 GCA_964483845.1 uncultured Actinomycetota bacterium
CCGACCCGGAGCCCGACCCGGAGCGCGACCCCACGATGCGGCCACAGGAGCGTCCAGATGGAGACCGAGCGTCCGACCGAGTCCCGCGGCGACCACCGGGTCGCGGACCTCTCCCTCGCCGAGTGGGGCCGCACCGAGATCGGCGTCGCCGAGAAGGAGATGCCGGGGCTGATGGCCCTGCGGGAGCGTCACGCCGGGGAGCGGCCGCTCGAGGGGGCGCGCATCGCCGGCTGCATCCACATGACCATCCAGACCGCCGTCCTGATCGAGACGCTGCAGGCGCTCGGCGCCGAGGTGCGCTGGTCCTCGTGCAACATCTTCTCGACGCAGGACCACGCGGCCGCGGCGATCGCCGCCGCCGGCACCCCGGTGTTCGCCTGGAAGGGCGAGACCGAGGAAGAGTACTGGTGGTGCATCGAGCAGACGTTGGCGTGGCCGGACGGCGGGGGCCCCGACCTCCTGCTCGACGACGGGGGTGACCTGACCACCGTCGTCCACCGCGACCACGAGGACCTGCTCGCCGGGATCCGCGGCGTCTCCGAGGAGACCACGACGGGGGTGCACAACCTGCGTCGCATGCAGCGCGAGGGCACGCTGCGCATGCCGGCGATCAACGTCAACGACTCGGTGACGAAGTCGAAGTTCGACAACCTCTACGGCTGCCGCGAGTCGCTCGTCGACGGCATCAAGCGCGCAACGGACGTGATGATCGCCGGGAAGATCGCGGTCGTCGCCGGCTTCGGCGAGGTCGGCAAGGGCTCCGCGCAGGCGCTGCGCAGCTTCGGCGCGACCGTCTGGATCACCGAGGTGGACCCGATCAACGCGCTCCAGGCGGCGATGGAGGGCTACCGCGTGGTGACGATGGAGGAGGCCGCGCCGCACGCCGACATCTTCGTCACCGCGACCGGGTGCCGGGGGGTCATCACCGTCGACCACGTGCTGCAGATGAAGGACCAGGCGATCGTCGCCAACATCGGCCACTTCGATATCGAGATCGAGGTCGAGGCGCTGCGTGAGTACGAGTGGACGAACATCAAGCCGCAGGTCGACCTGATCCACCTGCCGAACGACCGCTCGATCATCCTGCTGGCCGAGGGTCGGCTCGTGAACCTCGGCTGCGCGACCGGCCACCCGTCGTTCGTGATGTCGACCTCGTTCACGAACCAGGTGCTCGCGCAACTCGAGCTCTGGGCGAACCACGGGGACTACAAGGACGAGGTCTACGTCCTGCCGAAGCACCTCGACGAGGAGGTGGCCCGGCTCCACCTCGACAAGATCGGCGCGTCGCTCACCCGGCTGACCGACGAGCAGGCCGAGTACCTCGGCGTCGACGCGGACGGCCCCTACAAGCAGGACGGCTACCGCTACTGAGCCGCGACCGGCGGCATATCGCGCGATGTACGCACGTTGGGAGCGTTGACCGCACGATCGGACGCCCTCAAGTCCGCCCGCACGGGTGACGAACCCCTCGGATGGTGACGCAGGTCACCGGAGTGACTACCGTTGCCGATGTTGCTGATGTGGGACAGGTGGAGATGACCGCGTTCACCGGAGCCGACCGACGGGTGACCCGCCACCGGCTCCGTCGCCGCCGCCACTGGGCGCTGTTCGCTGTGCCGGCCCTGATCGCGCTCCTCGCGCTGGCCGGCGGTCGGGCGATCGTCGCGCAGGAGACGGCGCCACCGCCCGACGAGGAGCTCGTGGAGGAGCTCGCCGCGATCGAGGACCAGCTCGCCGACATCCCGCTGATGGCCGACGTCGAGGTCACCGAGGACGAGACGTGGGCGACCGTCCGCGGCGACTTCGTCGGGGCGCGCATCCAGCTCGAGGACGCCGACGCGGACCTGACGGCGCTCGTCGAGCGCGCCAACCGGTCGGCGACGCCGGTCGGCGACGCCGTCGAGGACGTCGCCTCCGCGTACCGGACCATGCTCGAGGGCTACACCCACCTGGAGACCTACGAGGAGACCGGTCTCACCGTGGTCGTCGACGAGGACGCGACCGACCTCGTCGCAGAGGAGGCGCGCGGACACGCCGAGATCGGGCTCCGACTGCTGCTCGAGTCCCTCGCCGGCTTCCACGAGGGCTACGGCGTGCTGCGCGACGCGGACGTCGCCGCCGGCCACCGGCCGCTGTTCGAGGGCCGGTTCGCCGCGGTCGAGGACACCGCGCGCGGTGACGGCTACGACGCGCGCGTCGCCCTGTCGGCCCCGGCGACCGAGGCGCTGGTCCCGGTGAGCCGCTTCGAGCCGGAGACGGCCGGCGCCGATCCCGCCCAGTCGGTCCGCTACACGTGCGTCGACCGCGAGGCGTGGCTCGTCGAGCGGCCCGAGGAGCCGGTCCCGTCGCTGCCGGTCCCGGAGGGTGAGCAGGCGCAGGTGCCGTTCCCCGACTGCCCGGACCTCGACGAGGAGCACGGCGCGGTGATCGTCCCCCCGGGCTGAGCGCAGCGTCCGCGACCACCTCCCGGTACCGCGGCACCGCGCCTCCGGGCCGACGGGGTGCGCGGGAGGTACGGTCGCGGGAGTGGACACCATCCCGAAGCCCGACGAGCTGCTCGCACTGCACGACGTCACCGCCGAGCTCTTCGTGACGCTGCGCAGGTGGTTCGACGTCCCCGAGCGCGTCTCGATCGATCTCGCCGAGGTCGACTCGGCGGTCTCCGAGCTCGGCGATCCGCAGATGATCGCCGCGATGGCGATGCGCAAGCTCCAGGCCCTGCACCTGCTCTCGACGCCCGGGGTGCGCACCAGCACCGACGTCGTCGTGTCCATCGTCCAGGACCTCGACCGGGCGCTCGCGCAGGCGCCGACCATGCGCCTGCGGCGCGTCGCCGCGGCCACCGACTGGGACGAGGCCCTCGCCGAGCTCTCGGACGCCGATCTGTCTGGGGGCGAGGTGGAGACGGGGCCGAGCTCGGCCGACGTCGAGGACGCCGAGGCGGCACGGTTCCGCGGTCTGCACGAGAAGCTGCACCAGGCGGTGTTCGCCGTGCTGCGCGCCTCCGAGGGCGAGATCCGCTACCTCGAGTGAGGTCAGGCGAGGGCGTCGACCAGCCGGTCCAGGCCGACGGTCAGCTCCTCGTCGCTGAGGGCGTAGGAGATCCGGACGCAGCCGGGAGCCCCGAAGCCCTCGCCCGGGACGAGCGCGACCTGCACGGTGTCCAGCAGCGCCCCGGCCAGGTCGAGGCTGGTGTCGACGTGACGCCCGCCGAGCTCGCGTCCGAGCACCCCGGAGACGTCCGGGAAGGCGTAGAAGGCGCCGTGGGGCTCGGGACACTCGACGCCGTCGATCTCCCCGAGGCGCTTCACGGTGAGACGACGCCGGCGGTCGAACGCCGCACGCATCTGCCCGACGCGGTCCTGGGGGCCGGTGAGCGCCGCCAGCGCGGCGTGCTGGGCGACGTTGCAGACGTTGCTGGAGAGGTGGCTCTGGATCCGGGTGGCCGCGGCGATCACCTCGTCGGGTCCGACGATCCAGCCCACCCGCCAGCCGGTCATCGCGTAGGTCTTGGCGACCCCGTTGGCGACGATGCACCGCTCGGCGATCTCCGGGGCGACCACCGGCATCGATGAGGACTCGGCGTCCCCGTAGACGAGGTGCTCGTAGATCTCGTCCGTGAGGACCCAGATGCCGCGGTCGGCCGCCCAGGCGCCGATCGCGGCGACCTCGTCGGGATGGTAGACGGCGCCGGTCGGGTTGGACGGCGAGACGAACAGCAGCAGGGCGGTCCGCTCGGTCCAGGCCCGGTCGAGGTCGTCGACCGTCGTCCGGAAGCCGCTCGCCGCGTCGGTCTGGACGACGACCGGCGTCGCTCCGGCGAGCCGGATCTGCTCCGGGTAGGTCACCCAGTACGGAGCGACGACGATGACCTCGTCCCCGGGGTCGAGCAGCGCCTGGAACGCCAGGTACAGGGACTGTTTGCCGCCGTTGGAGACGAGCACCTGGCGGGGGGTGAGCTCGAGGCCGCTGTCGCGCGCGGTCTTGTCGACGATGGCCTGCTTGAGCTGGGGGAGGCCACCGGCGGGGGAGTAGTGGTGGTTGTCCGGGTCCGCCGCGGCGCGCTGCGCGGCCTCGACGACGTGGGCCGGTGAGGGGAAGTCGGGCTCGCCGGCGCCGAACCCGACGACCGGCTCCCCGGCCGCCCGGAGCTCCTTCGCCCGCGCGCTCACGGCCAGGGTGACGGACTCCTCGATCTCCCGGGCGCGGGCGGAGACCGCGTGCTCGACCATGGGTGCCTCGTGGACGTCGACGCTGCGCGAGCACGAGCGTAGTGTCACGCGCCCTCCGTGGCGCCCACGTGGTTCACTGCCGACGTCGCAGCCACCGAGCGCGACCTGTCCCGGTCCCCGCAGCCATCCCGAGGGGAGATCACATGGCGACACCCGACCTCACCATCCCGAGCGACCTCCTCCCGGCGGACGGCCGCTTCGGCTCGGGGCCGACCAAGGTCCGCGACGAGGCCCTCCAGCGCCTGGCTGCGGACGCCGCCGCTCTGATGGGCACCTCGCACCGCAAGCCGCCGGTGAAGGCGCTCGTCGGCCGCTTGCAGGAGGGGCTCGCGACGTTGTTCGAGCTCCCCGAGGGCTACGAGGTGGTGCTCGGCGTCGGGGGGGCGACGTCGTTCTGGGAGTCGGCCGCCTTCGGGCTCGTCGAGCGGCGCAGCCTCCACTACGTCTTCGGCGAGTTCTCGGCGAAGTTCGCCGCCGCGACCGACGCGGCCCCCTGGCTCGAGGGCCCACGCCTGGTGGAGAGCGACCCGGGCACCCGTCCGGCGCTCACCGCCGACGACGACGTGGACGTCCAGGCGCTCACCCACAACGAGACCTCCACCGGTGTCGCGATGGACATCGCCCGGCCGGACGGCGACGCGCTGGTGCTCGTGGACGGGACGAGCGGTGCCGGCGGGCTCCCGGTCGGGATCGGTGACACGGACGCGTACTACTTCAGCCTCCAGAAGGGTTTCGGGGCGGACGGCGGGCTCTGGATCGCGTTCCTGTCGCCCGCGGCGCTCGACCGGGCCCGACGGCTCAGCGACGATCGCTACGTCCCGGCGTTCCTCGACCTCACCATCGCGATCGACAACTCCCGCAAGCAGCAGACCTACAACACGCCGGCGCTCGCGACGCTCGTGCTGGCGGTCGACCAGGTGGAGTGGATGCTGGAGCGCGGCGGGGTGTCCTGGGCGATCGGGGACTGCGCGGCGAAGGCCGGACACGTCTACGAGTGGGCCGAGGACCGCCCCTGGGCGGAGCCGTTCGTGACCGACGACGCCGCGCGCTCGGACGTGGTCGCGACCATCGACCTCGACGGCGTCGACGCCGACGACGTGAACGACGTGCTCCGCGCCAACGGGATCGTCGACAGTGACGGCTACCGCAAGCTCGGACGCAACCAGCTGCGCATCGGGATGTTCCCGGCGATCGACTTCGCCGACATCCGCGCGTACACGGACTGCGTGGACTGGGTGGTGGAGCAGCTCACCACCTGACCGGCGTCCGCGCCGACCAGCCGCCTCGTCGGTGGTCGCGGTCAGCCACCCACGGCCGGGATGATCTCGGCGAAGCGGTCCGCCACGGGCTCGCCGTACACCTCCGCGAGCCGCCGGGCTGCCTCGCTGGGACGCACCTCGTACTCCTGCGTGCCGACGGTCTCGAGCACGAGGGTCGCGAGGAAGCTCCCCAGTTGGGCGGCGCGCTCGAGCGCCAGCCCACGGACGACCCCGGTGAGGAACCCGGCGCGGAACGCGTCCCCCACCCCGGTGGGGTCCGCGACCGCGATCTCGGGGAACGCGGGCACCGCGATCGGATCGTCGCCGGCGACCTCGACCACCGATCCGTCGGCGCCGTGGGTGGTGACGCGCACCCCCACGCGGTCCAGGACCTCCTCGGCGGACCAACCGGTCTTCGACTCCAGCAGGGCCCGCTCGTAGTCGTTGGAGATGAGGTAGGCGGCACCGTCGACGAGCGCTCGGATCTCCTCGCCGGACAGTCGGGCGAGCTGCTGGCTGGGGTCGGCGACGAACGGGACCCCGGACCGCCTGGCGTCGTCGGTGTGCCGGCGCATCGCATCCGGATCGTTCGGTGAGACGACGACGAGGTCGAGCCCGCCGAGCCGGCGGTCCACCGGCGCGAGCTCGATCTCGCGGGACTCGGCCATCGCACCGGTGTAGAAGGAGGCGATCTGGTTGTTGTCGAGGTCGGTGACGCAGTGGAAGCGGGCGGTGTGGTGCTCCTCGGAGATGCGCACCGAGGCTGTGTCCACCCCGTGACGGTCGAGCCAGGCGCGGTAGTCCTCGAAGTCGTGGCCGGCAGCCCCCAGCAGGACCGGCTCGGTCCCGAGCTGGGCCATCCCGAAGCAGATGTTGGCCGCGACCCCGCCGCGGCGGACCTGGAGATCGTCGACGAGGAACGACAGGGACAGGCGGGTGAGCTGCTCGGGGACGATCGCGTCGGCGAAGCGCCCCGGGAACCGCATCAGGTTGTCGATCGCGATCGAACCCGTCACCACGACCGCCACGGCCGCCTCCTCGTCCGCCAGAGCCGCGGGCCGGTCCCGCGCCGCGACCACGCTAACCGACATCTGAACGCCGGTCGCCACGCCACGGTCGGTCCGCCAGGTGTCGGTGGAGTGGCCCCGTGCCGCTGACGGCACCGAGGCACTCCATCGACTGGGGACGGCTGCGTGGCACCTGACGGGCGGCCAGTCGTCCGGCGGGGGACGTGTCCGTCTAGGCGTCCAGGCGGAAGTCGAGGTCGGCGGAGACGTCGGCGACGTCCATCTGCGCCTTCTGGAGCCGTCCCGAGTGGTCCCAGTTCATCGACTGCCAGTTGGTGAACTGGTCCAGCACCCACATCCCGGACTGGCGCGAGCCGTTGCCGGACTTGCCGTTGCCCCCGAACGGCAGGTGCGCCTCGGCGCCGGACGTCGAGTTGTTGACCGAGACCATCCCGGCGGTGACCCGCTCGCGGAAGGCGAACGCCGACCGCGGGTCGGTGGTGTAGATCGCCGCGGACAGGCCGTACCCGTGGGCGTTGGCGAGCTCGATCGCGTCGTCGAAGTCGGCGAACGTCGCGACCCCGACGATCGGGCCGAAGGTCTCCTTGCGGTACAGCTCGTCCTTCAGCGTCACGCCCTCGACGATGGTCGGGTGACAGTACAGGCCGGCGTCGGGGTCCCCGACGAACCCGTCACGGGGGTTGTCCGCGGTGATGCGGCCGGTGCGTCCGCCGGATCCGTGGATGGTGTGGTGGCCCTCGATCATCTCCAGCCAGCCGAGGAACCGCTCGGTGAAGGCGTCGTTGATCATCGGTCCGTACAGCACGTCCTCGCGGGTCGGGTCACCGATGGTCGCGCCCTCGACGGCCGCCGTGTAGCGGGACAGGAAGTCCTCGTGGACCGACTCGTGGACGATGGCGGTGCCGAGCGAGGTACAGCGCTGCCCGGCGGTCCCGAAGCCACTGAACAGCGCGCCCTCCACGGCGAGGTCGAGCTCCGCGTCGGGCATCACCACCAACGGGTTGTTGCCGCCGAGCTCGAGGCACGGCGACTGGAGGTGGCGTCCGGCCAGCTCGCCGATGCGCCGACCGACCTCGACCGAGCCGGTGAACCCGATCTTGTCCACCAGTCCCGCCTCGAGCGCCTGGTCGAGACCGTCGAAGGTCGTCGGCCCGTCGGTGATGACGAGGTTGAGCACGCCGTCGGGCAGGCCGCCGTGGAGGAGGATCTCGGTGAAGGCGGTCGCGATGGTGGGGGAGTACTCCGCGGTCTTCCAGACCACCGTGTTCCCGGTGAGCAGCGCAGGGACGATGTACCAGGAGGGCACCGCCACGGGGAAGTTGCCGGCGGTCGTGACCGAGACCACCCCGACCGGCTCTCGGAAGGTGAACAGCTGCTTGTCGGGCATCTCGGAGGGGACGGTCTGCCCGTACAGGCGTCGGCCCTCGCCGAGGAAGAAGTCGCAGGTGTCGATCGCCTCCTGGACCTCGCCCCGGGACTCGACGATCGGCTTGCCGACCTCGCGCGTCACGAGCTGGGAGAGCGCCTCCTTGTTGTCCTCGATGAGACGCCCGATCTGCTGGATCGCACGCCCGCGGACGGGTGCGGGGGTGGCGGCCCACTCGGCCTGCGCCTCCCGCGCGGCCCGACAGGCGTCCACGAACGTCGAGGCGTCTCCGAGGGCGACCTCGGCGACGACCTCGCTGGTGTCGGCGGGGTCGGTCGAGTCGAAGCGGCCGCCGGGGGCGTCCGTCCGCGTCTGCCCACCGATGATGGATGCGACGGTGCGTGCCATGGGTGCCTCCTCGTGCTCGTCGGGCTCCTCGTCGTCCTGTCTCGCTCGCGGAGCGCGCTCGTGGCCCGGTCCCGGGCAGCGCCCGCGGCTACCCCCCGGCGTCGAGCCGGCCGAGGACGCGGCCGCAGGCCTCGACGGCCTCGACCAGCTCGGCCTCCTCGACCGCCAGGTGCGGTCGGAACCGCACGCTGATGGTGCCGCAGGGCAGCATCACGACGTGCTCCTCGGTCCGCAGGCGTTCGACGAAGCGGTCCCGCGTCGGGGTGTCGGGCAGGTCGAACGCGGCGAGCAGCCCCCGCCCGCGGACGTTGTCGACCAGGGCCGGGTGGTCGTCGGCGAGCCCGCCGACGGCGTCCAGGAGCTGCTTGCCGAGGGCGCTGGCCCGGGCGATCAGGCCCTCCTCCTCGACCACCTCGAGGATCCGGGTCACCCGCACCATGTCGGCGAGGTTGCCTCCCCAGGTCGAGTCGATGCGGCTCGAGACCGTGAAGACGTTCTCGGGGACCTCGTCGATCCGACCGCCGGCCATCACCCCGCACACCTGGGTCTTCTTGCCGAACGCGACGATGTCGGGCTGGACGTCGAGCTGCTGGTAGCACCACGCGGTGCCGGTCGCTCCGCCGCCGGTCTGCACCTCGTCGAGGACCAGAAGGGTGTCGTGTGCGTGACAGAGTTCGCGCATCGTCCGGAGGAACTCGCCGCGGAGGTGGTTGTCGCCGCCCTCGCCCTGGATCGGCTCGGCGATGAAACACGCGATGTCGTGGCCGTGCTCGGCGAAGGCGGCCTCGGCCTGCTCGAGGGCGGCGCGCTCGGCCGCCTCGACCTGCTCCAGGTGCTCCTCCAGCGGGAAGCGGACCGCCGGGACGTCGATCCGCGGCCAGTCGAACTTCGGGTAGCGGTCGGTCTTGGTCGGGTCGGTGTTGGTGAGCGACATGGTGTAGCCGCTGCGGCCGTGGAACGCCTGCGTGAGGTGCAACACCTTGGTGCCGAGGTGCTCGCTACGACCGTGCGCGGCGTTGTGCTGCTGTTTCCAGTCGAAGGCGGCCTTCAGGGCGTTCTCGACCGCCAGGGCACCGCCGTCGATGAAGAAGAGCCGCGGGAGGTCGGGGTCGCCGAGCACGCGGGCGAAGGTCTCGAGGAAGCGGGCGAGGTGGACCGTGTAGACGTCGCCGTTCGAGGGCTTGTTGATCGCCGCCCGGGCGAGCGTCTCCAGGAACCCGTCGTCCTCGGCGAGCTGCGGCGGGTTGAGGCCGACGGGCGACGAGGCGAAGAAGCCGAACATGTCGAGGTAGGTGGTGCCGTCGCGCGCGTCGACGAGGTGTGAGCCGTGGCTCCGTTCGAGGTCGAGGACGAACTCGTAGCCGTCGGCGAGGCGGTGGCGCGCGACGACGTCGTGGACCTGGGTCGGCTGTACCACGGGTGCGTTCTCCCTGCGCGGCTCCCGATCGAGAGCGTAGGACGTGACCGCGCCACCGTCGGCAGGGCGCGCCGCGGGTGCGCGGTGTCCGCTCGCGGGCGGCGGCGTTCGCGTCAGATGCTCGGGGGGCCCTCCGGGCCCTCGCCGGTCTGACGGCGCAGGAAGCGCTCGAACTCGGCGCCGATCTCGTCGGCGGTCGGGATGTCGCCGCCCATCGGCCGGCCGGCGAGCTCCTCGTCGTAGGCGACCTCGAGCTGGCGGACGTGCGCGAGGATCTCCTCCGAGCTCGCTGCCGCTTCGTCGAGGCGCTCCCGGTGGTCCTCGGCGGCCGCGTTCAGCTCGGCGAGGTCGATCTCCGCCCCGATCTCGCCGGACAGGGTCCGCAGCAGCGCCAGCGCGCCCTCCGGGTAGTCCCCGGCGACGTAGTGGGGGATGCGTGCCCACAGCCCGAGCGTCGCGAGCCCCCGGTCGCGGAGCGCGGCCTCGAGGACGACCTGGCACGAGGCGGGGACGGTGATGCGCTCGTGGGGTCGGCCGATGCGCTCGAGGACCTCCTCGTCCGATCCGGTGGTGACGATCGCGGTCTGGCGGGTGTGGGGGACCGGACCGGGCACCGACCCGAGCCCGACCCAGCGGGCGGCACCGGTGAAGCGGGCGAGGGCGCCGAGGTCGTCCGCGATGGCGTGCCAGCGGAAGTCGGGCTCCGCACCGTGGAGGAGGAGGACCGGCGGCGTCCCGTCCGGCGGCGTGAGGTGGGAGACCTCCAGCGCGGGCCAGACCGGATCGCCGAGCACGCCGCGATCGATCTGGAGAGCCGGACGGCGGTCGCGGTAGTCGTACAGCGCGTCGGGGTCGAAGCGGCCGATCGGGTGCACGTCCCACTGCTCTCGCAGGGTCTCCGCGGCCAGCGACCCGGAGCGGCCGGCGTCGGTCCACCCGTCCAGGGCGGCGACGAGCACGGGGTCGACGAGGGTCTCGTCGACCGGGCCGTCGAGGCGGAGGAGGTTCAGGTCAGGCATCGTGGGCACCCTCGGTCAGGGTCGTCGGGTCGCCGTGGGCCGGGATCGGGCCGCACCGCGCTCACCGGTCGCGGCACCGGCCCGGTGCTGCGGTCGTCACCCGGCCGACGGACGTACCCGGCAGGATACGGCCAGAGCGAGGACGTCGCGCAGGAGGTGGCCGGACCGTGCCCGACGCGCTGGAGCAGGTGACGGCGAGCACCGCACGGTGGCTGGTGGCCGCGCCCGGGCGAGCGGCGATCGCGGCCGCGCGCGCCGCGATCGCCGCCGGCGCGGACGAGCTCGAGCTCGCGACCCAGCTGCGCGAGCGCGGCCTGGACCCCGCCCGGACCGCTGCCGCCGCGTCGGCGGCCCACGCGAGACGCGCCCTCGCCGGACGCCTCGCGACGCACGGCGACGAGCGACCACGGTGGGCCGGGCGGGCCGTGCTCGACGAGCTCGTGCTCACCCGGGACGCCGAGCAGCAGGCGAGCCACCCCGTCGTGGCGACCTGGCGCGCGCGGCGGTTCGGGGGGGACGGGGCGGTGCTCGACCTGTGCGCCGGCGCAGGCGTCGACGCGATCGCGCTCGGCGCGGCCGCCGGGGCGGTCGTCGCGGTCGAGCGGGACGAGGCGCGGGCGGTGCTGGCGCGCCACAACCTGGTCACGGCCGGCGTCCGGGGAGCTGTCGTCGTCGGGGACGCGCTCCGCCCGCCGGTCCGGGCCGCGGGTCGAGTCCACGCGGACCCGTCCCGCCGCGGTCCACGTGGTCGCGCACGGCGCCTGGCCGACTACCGGCCCCCGGTCGCCCATCTGCTCGAGGTGCTGGCAGAGGTGGCCGGCGCGGGGGTGGTGGTCTCGCCGGCCGTCGCGTGGGACGACCCCGATCTGCCCGCAGGTGCGGAGCTCGAGTTCATCCAGGTCGGTACGGAGCTGATCGAAGCGATCCTCTGGGTCGGCGAGCTGCGCGGGCAGGGCGTCCGGGCGACCGCGACGATCCTCCCGGACGGGGTCAGCCGGCGGCGCACCGCGGGTACCGTCCGCCTGGCGGTCGGGCCGGTCGGTGCGTGGCTCGTCGAGGTGGCGCCTGCCGCCGTTCGTGCGCGCATCCACGCCGCACTGGGGGCGGAGATCGACGCCCGGCGCATCGCCAGACGGAGGGCGCTGCTCACGACGGACACGCCGCCACCGACCTCACCGTGGTGGCGTGCCTGGCGGGTGGAGGCCGTCCTGCCCCCGCGCCCGCGTCACCTGCGCGCGTGGCTGGCGGACCGCGAGGATCTGCCGCTCGAGGTCGCCGCCCACGGCGTCGACGCCGACCCGGTGGCGCTGTTGCGCGCGCTCGGCGGTCCGCCGCGGGGCCCCCAGGGGCGACGCATCCACCTCGTCCGCCTCGACGAGGGGGCGCGGGCGATCGTGTGCAGGGCCGACGGGGGGCCCGAGGGCCGTCCGGCGGGGGAGCGGGGCGGTGGCGCGGCCCGGTGATCCCGGCGCACACCGGACGGAAGTCCTACGTGGGTAGCGGCGCGATGCGGGGTGCAGACCGTACACTGCGGGTACGTGGAAGCGATGGGAAGGAGCGACCGTCGCTGGTCGTTCCCACTGTCACAGCCGTGGACTACGGTGGAGGACATGAACGAGACTTCAGCACCGACGATCGACGCGGCCGTCCCCGAGCAGCGCCCGTGCACGCGCTGTGACGGGACCCAGCACCTCCTGGGCGAACAGGAGGGGCTCGGCAAGTTCCGGTGCGACACGTGCGAGATGGTCGTCGGCTTCGACCTCGAGGCCGAGCCGGCGGAGTTCCTCATCCACCGCGGCCTGCCGAGCCGCTACACCAAGGACTGGTTCGGTGCCGACCTGACGCCCCAGGAGCGGCGCCTCGACACGGCCGCCAGCCGCAACTGAGCGGATCCCAGCCGCCCCCGGGTGCCTGACGCGCCGACCGAGCTGACCTGCGAGCGCTGCGGCGCGTCCTTCACGCTGCCCGAGCACGTCCGTGAGCGCTACCCCGACTGGACCCCGAGCCTCTGCCGCGACTGCCACCGGAAGCGCAAGGCATCGGCCGGAACCCAGACCACCCGCGACGGGTCGGCCCGTCCGTCCGGCGGCCGCAACCGGCGTCAGCCGCTGGTCGAGGAGAACCTCACCATCATCGAGGTGCTGGAGCGGTACAGCGAGGGGCCCGACACCGGCGTCTTCACCGACGGCAGCGCCGTGCCCAACCCGGGCCCCGGTGGCTGGGGTGCGGTCTACGTCGTCGACGGCGACGTCATCGAGCAGGCTCACGGCCACGACCCCGACACGACCAACAACCGTATGGAGCTCCAGGCGGTGATCGCCGGGTGCGAGCTCGTGCCGGAGGGCACGCCGGCGACCGTCTACACCGACAGCCGCCTGGTGCACGACACCATCAACCAGTGGGCCGAGGGGTGGAAACGCCGTGGCTGGAAGCGCAAGACGGGCCCGGTGAAGAACCTCGACCTCGTGAAGCAGGCCTACGCTCGTTTCGAGTCGCGTCCGGAGCTGACGCTCGAGTGGGTCCCGGCGCACAGCGGCTACCGCTGGAACGAGTACGCCGACTCCCTGTCAACCGCGTGGCTACGGGACGAGATCTGACGTCCAGGGACGGTTTCCGGGGCGGAATCGCTATGTGGCCCGTCCGTCGGAACTAGTCAACTCGGGACTTTCGTCCTATCCAGCCCGCGGCCCCTCGTGCCGACCCCCTCGACAGACCGGCCTGCGCTCACGTCACGAGACTGGGTTCGGGGGGAGCGATCACGGTCGCGGACGGCGACAGGTTCCCGGCAGCGAGACCGGGGCCGGAGGAGGACCCGTGCGAGTTCGAGACGACGAGCGCGGCGTGTCCGCAGTCGAGTTCGCCCTCGTGTTCCCGCTTCTGATCGTCCTCACCGTCGGGATGTTCTACGCCGGCATCGCGCTCCACCGGCAGCTGTCGCTGGACCACGCTGCGCGTGACGGCGCTCGTCACGGGGCGACGCTGGTCATCGACGACGAGAACGACGGGGTGGACGGCTACCTGGACAGCATCGTCGAGCGGACGAAGCAGGCGGCGACCGGGGAGCTGAACGACACCGGCGCGGACGGTCGGTTCATCTGTGTCGCGGTCCGCTACCGGGACAACGGCGACTACGTGGAGCAGCGGAGGATCGAGGGGGATGCCCCCGCCAGCCTCCCGTCCGGCGACCTGTGCTTCGACGACGATCGTCCGGACAACGAGCAACGCGTCCAGGTGTGGATCGGTCGCGACACCGTCTTCGACGCCGTCTTCCTCCGCCGGACGATCAGCCTGGACACGACCGCCCTGGCCCGGTACGAGCGGCACCGGTGAGCATGGGACGCAACGTGCGTGGGCGTGCCGGCGTTCGCTTCGCGGACGACGAGACGGGCGCGATCATCCTGATGGCCGCGGTCATCCTCCTCGCGATGCTCGCGATGTCCGCCGTCGTCGTGGACCTGGCGTTCATGCGCCACGACAAACGCGCCAGCCAGACCGCCGCCGACATGGGGGCGATCGCTGGGGCGTTCGCGCTCCCACTGAGCCCACACTCCACGGCTGGCGGAACCCAAGCCTGCGAGGACGCCTGGGCGTACGTGGTCGAGAACACCCCGATCGCGAACGGCGCCGGCGGCGACCCGTGCGCTGACCCCGACGAGGGCGACTTCGACCAACCCTGTGTGCTCGACGAGAGCGGTGTCCCCGAGCAGGTGAACGTGGCCGTGGGGGAGGTGGATCCCTACCACGTGACCATAACCTGGCCCGTCCCACCCGGGATGGTCGATGATCAGGCCGACGGGAGCGCAGACAAGCCGTGCGAGTTGATCGCGGTGCAGATCGAACGTGTCCGGGGCTTCTTCTTCGCCGGGCTGTGGGGGCTGTCGGAGGGCTTCACGACGGCCCCGGCGGTCGCGTCCTCGGACCCGGGGGACGACTCCGGGATCCCCGCGCTGATCGTGCTCGACCCGCACGAGTGCGACGCCCTCCGTGCCGAGGGGCAGGGCCAGGTCTGGGTCGAGTACGTGCCGGCCTTCGATCCGGAGACCGGCGAGCCTCAGGGCCGGTTCAACGAGGACACCGGCGAGTGGGAGGACGCGCCCGGGCTGATCGGCGTGGACACCGACGCGTCGGGGACCTGTGGCTCCAGCCAGCCGTACGCGCTGGACGCGGGGACCGGGCAGGGAGAGGTCAAGGCCGGCGTGGACGAGAACGGTGAGTTCAAGGATGGAGACATCTGGATCCACGCGTTGGCTGGTGAGAACGCGGCGAAGGCGTACCGGGAGAGCAACGTCACCGACGGGCGCGTCGCCCCCCGGCCGAGCCCGGTGTTCGCGCCGATCACGCGCCGTCCGGTCGACCACCGGTACAACTGCAAGGCTGCCTACCCGAACGAGTCGACCGAGTTCGTGAAGCACCCCGACATCCCCAGGTGCGAGCCGACCGACGACGAGCACGGTGGCGAGCCTCGCGGTCCGTTCGTCGATCGGCTACGTGACGGACACGAGGCGGATGACGAGGACGACGGTTACCGCGGATCGGGTCCGCCGCCAGGGGACTTCATCCGCTACACGGAGTACATGCAGGTCGTCCACGGGATCGCTGGGTCCTGCCAGTTGGCTAGCGAGGCGGGTCTCATCCACCTCGACCCCCACGATGAGCGCTGGAACGACGAGAAGGGCACCGATGGAGACGACTGGGAGGGGTGGTGGGTGGACTGCCCCAACCAGTTCCGCACACTGGCCGACGTGGTGTTCTCCGGCGGGGACGTCGTCTTCGACGGCGACGTGCGCGCCGGGAGCGAGGGGGCGCTGTACGTCAACTACGACCTCGACGGTGCGACACTGAAGGAGCGTGAGGAGGACTTCGTCGTCTTCCTGCGCGATGGCGATATCACCAAGTCCGCCCAGTCGACGCTCGCGTTCAACCGCTCCGCCGTCTTCCTCGACGATGGTCGCATCAACCTCGGCGGCGGTGCGCAGCACGGGGAGCTGACGTGGACCGCGCCGCGCGACGGCCCGTTCCGCGCGCTTGCGCTCTGGTCCGAGTCCGGAGCGCTCCACGAGATGGACGGCCAGGGTGACCTGCGACTACGCGGCGTGTTCTTCGCTCCGAACGCGACGATCGAGTTCGACGGCCAGGGTGGACAGTTGAACCGCGCGAACGCCCAGTTCCTCAGCTTTCGCCTCACGATGAAGGGCCAGGGCACGCTCGTGCTCCGTCCGGACCCGGCCGAGGCGATCGAGGTTCCGTTGCCCGGTGCGGAACTGGTCCGCTGAGCCCACCGTCGTCACGGGACTTGCGTCCGACCGGGGGGTGGGGCGACGCTGCGTGTCGGCGCTGACCGCGCGCGGACGGAGACGACTTGGACCGCCTCGACGAGCGACTGGACGACTGGGTCGCCGCGGGGCTGATCGACCCCGAGCAGGCCGAACGCATCCGCACGTTCGAGTCCGACGCCGCTTCGGGGCCGGCCGACGCCCGACCGAACGGGATGATCGGCGGTACCCGGTGGCGGCTCGCGGAGGCGCTCGGGTACCTGGGCGGGGCGCTGGCCGTGCTCGCCG
>CAZADJ010000037.1:0-15991 GCA_964483845.1 uncultured Actinomycetota bacterium
GGGGCCGATCGGGCGGCGGACGGAGCGTCACCGGTAGCGTTCGGGGTCGTTGTCGGGGGCCGGGCCTGCTGGTCGCGCTCGCGCTCGGCGGGGCTCTGCTGCTCCGGCGGGTCCGCGCCTGATCGGTGTCCGGGCCCGGCTCGGTCGGCGGCGTTAGGCTCGCCGCGTCCCCGGTCCGCCGCCCGTGAGGTCCGCCGTGCCCCGCCACATCTGCGTCCACGGGCACTTCTACCAGCCCCCACGCGAGAACCCGTGGCTGGAGTCGGTGGAGCCCCAGGACGGCGCCTACCCCTACCACGACTGGAACGAGCGCATCACCGACGAGTGCTACGCGCAGAACGCGGCCTCGCGGGTGCTCGACCGCGACGGTCGCATCGTCCACATCGTGAACAACTACGAACGCATCAGCTTCAACGTCGGACCCACGCTGCTGGCGTGGCTCGAGTCCGCTGCTCCCGAGACCTACGGGGCGATGCTGGCGGCCGATCGTGCCAGCGTCGCGGACCACGACGGCCACGGCTCGGCGCTCGCGCAGGCCTACGGGCACGCGATCATGCCGCTCGCCGACGGACGTGACCGCCGGACGCAGGTCCGCTGGGGGATCGCCGACTTCGTCCACCGCTTCGGCCGCCGCCCGGAGGGGATGTGGCTACCGGAGACCGCGGTCGACACCGCGACGCTGGAGGTACTGGCCGCGCACGACATCGTGTTCACGATCCTCGAGCCCGGGCAGGCGGCACGGGTCCGGCGCCTCGGAGCGGACGTCTGGCGCGACGTCGGCGACGGGACCGTCGACACCACGATGCCCTACCTGGTCCGACTGCCGTCCGGCGCCGAGATCGCCGTCTTCTTCTACGACGGACCGACCTCGCGCGCGGTCGCCTTCGAGGGTCTACTCGCCGACGGTGCCGCGTTCGCGCGGCGGCTCACCGACGTGCGCCTGCCGTCCCGTCGTGGCGCGAAGCTCGTGAACATCGCGACCGACGGGGAGAGCTACGGTCACCACCACCGTCACGGCGACATGGCCCTCGCGTACGCGCTCCACGAGCTCGAGCACGACGACGACGTGGTGCTCACGAACTACGCGGCGTTCCTCGCGGCGAACCCCCCGACGCACGAGGTCGAGATCGCGGAGCGCACCTCGTGGAGCTGTGCGCACGGCGTCGAGCGCTGGCGCTCGGACTGCGGCTGCGCCGACGGCGGCCACCCCGACTGGCACCAGCGCTGGCGAGCGCCGCTGCGGGCGGCTCTCGACTGGCTGCGGGACGAGCTCGCGCCCCGGTTCGAGCGGGCCTCCCGCGGGCTCCTCCACGATCCCTGGGCGGCGCGGGACGCCTACATCGACGTCGTCCTCGAGCGCAGCCGGGCGCGGCGGGCACGCTTCTTGGAGACGCAGACGACGGGCAGCCTCGACGAGGAGCAGCAGGTCACCGTCTGGAAGCTGCTCGAGGTGCAGCGCCACGCACTGCTGATGTACACGAGCTGCGGCTGGTTCTTCGACGATCTGGGGCGCATCGAGACGGTCCAGGTCCTGCGCTACGCCGCCCGAGCGATCGACCTGGCTCGGGACGTGCTCGACGTGGAGCTCGAGGAGCGGTTCGTCGGACGGCTCGCCGCAGCGGAGAGCAACGACCCCGCGATCGGCGACGGTCGCGGCGTCTGGGCGACCGGGGTCCGCGGGGCGCGCGTCGGTGCCGAGGACGTCGCGGCCCACTACGCGGTGAGCTCGCTCTTCGAGGACCGTGGGCGCCGTGCACGGGTCCACTGCTACGAGGTGATCGACGAGCGGCGTCACGAGATGAAGGCTGCTGATGCGCGGCTCGCGGTCGGCCGCATCGACGTGCGCTCGGTGGTGACGAGGGAGCGCTCGCGCGCGGAGTACGGGGTGGTGCACCTCGGCGATCACAACCTGTCCGCCGGCGTGCGTCCGGTCGGCGGCGACGAGCGCCTCGATCGGACCGTGTCGGCGCTCGGCGACCCCTTCGGCGTCGCCGACCTGCCCGAGACGCTGCGCCGTCTCGAGGCCGAGTTCGGGCCCGACCGGTACACGCTGTCCAGCCTGTTCCGGGACGAGCAGCGACGCATCCTGCACCGGGTACTCGACGAGGCGGTGGCGGAGGCGAGGGCGGCGTTCCGGGACGTGTACGACCAGCGCGCCCCGCTGATGCGCCACCTCGCCGAGATCGACGCGCCGGTGCCCCGTCCGTTCCTGCTCGCAGCGGAGGTCGCGGTGAACGACGCCCTCCGGCGCGCGTTCCGGGAGGTGAGCGTGGACCCGGCACGGATCCGTGCGCTCCTGGACGACGCACGGACCTGGTCGATCGAGCTCGACACGGAGGGGTTGGCGCTGGTCCTGTCGGGGACGATCGAGCGGCTCACCGATCTCGCCGCGAGCGAGCTGCCGCAGCCGGCGCTGTTCGACCACTTCGGGGAGGCGGAGCTCGATTTCTTCGAGCAGGCGCGGACGCTCGTCGACCTGGCCCGGACGCTGCCGTTCGAGGTGGATCTCTGGCGGGCCCAGAACCTGTTCCACGAGGCGCTGCGCACCGTCTACCCGTCACTGCTCGCGCGGGCCGAGTCGGGTGACGCGGTCGCCGCCGCGTGGGCCGAGCAGTTCCGTGAGTTGGGCGATGCGCTCGCGATGGTGGTGGAGCCCTGAGCGCCGGGAGCAGCCGCTGCGTCGCTCGTCGCGGCGGGCGCGACGACGGGGATCCGGTACGGGTCCCGCACGCGTGCTACCGCGTGCAGCTCGGTCCGGACCTGACGTTCGAGGACGCGGCCGGGATCGTGGACTACCTCGACGATCTCGGGATCTCCGACCTGTACGTTTCGCCCGTCCTCGCGCCCGCGCCGGGGGTCACACACGGCTACCACGTGGCGGACCCGGGCCGGGTGAACGAGGGCCTCGGGGGGGACGCCGGACTCGCGGTCCTCGACCGCGCGCTCACCGACCACGGCATCGGCCTCCTGCTCGACGTCGTCCCGAACCACCTCGCCGCCCACCCTGCGAACCCCTGGTGGCGCGACGTGCTGACGCACGGTCCGGCGGCGCGCTGGGCGGTCGCGTTCGACATCGACTGGGCCGCGGGGGGCGGGCGCGTCGTGCTGCCGGTCCTGGGCCGTCCGCTCGACGAGGCCGTCGCCGGGGGCGAGATCCGGATCGTCGCACCCCACGGCGAGCCGCGTCTCGTCTACCACGACTCGTGGTTCCCGCTCACTCCGACCACGCACGAGCAGGCGGCCGCGGCCGACGCCCGCGACGTCGAGGCGATCACCGCTCTCCTCGGGGCGCAGCACTACGAGCTCTGCCACTGGCGCACCGGGATCCGCCGGCTGAACTACCGCCGCTTCTTCGACATCACCGACCTCGTCGGCGTGCGGGTGGAGGATCCGGACGTGTTCCGGTCCCGCCACGCCCTCATCCTCGGTCTCGTCGAGCGCGGGGTCGTCACCGGCCTCCGCGTTGACCACATCGACGGGCTGCGGGACCCGTGGGGGTACCTGGAGACGCTGGACGCGGCCCTCGCGGCGGCCGGCCAGGACGCCGGGTACGTCGTCGTGGAGAAGATCGTCGAGGGCGACGAGCCGCTGCCGGAGGGCTGGCCGGTCGCGGGCACGACCGGCTACGAGCTGCTGAGCGCGGCGAACGAGGCGCTGACCGACGCCGACGGGCTCGCCGACCTGGACCGCGCCTACCGCGCGTTCACCGGGTTCGCCTCGACGACCCCGGACGTCCTCCACGAGCGCAAGGTGGCAGCGCTCGAGGAGCTGTTCGTCGCCGAGGTGGACGGGCTCGTTCGGCGCCTCACGGGCCTCGCCGCCCGGATCGCCGACCTGCCGGCGCGCGACGCGGACGCGCTGGAGGGGGCGCTCGTCGCGCTGACCGCGTGCTTCCCCGTCTACCGCACCTACATCCGTGACGGGGAGCTGCGCGCCGAGGACCGTCGCCGACTCGCGGAGGCGTTCGCGGAGGCGCGCCGCCGCCACCCGGACCTGGACGCCGACGCGCTGGCGACGCTCGAACGGGTGCTCACCCTCGGTCTCCCCGACGACCTGGAGGCGGAGCTCCGCCGCGACTGGCTCGACATCGTGCTGCGGTGGCAGCAGCTCACCGGGCCCGCGATGGCGAAGGGCTTCGAGGACACCACCTTCTACCGCGTCAACCGGCTCGTCTCGCTGAACGAGGTCGGGGTGGACGCGCACGGCATCGACGAGCCTGGCGGGATCGACTCCCTCCACGAGCGGCTCGCTGCGCGGGCCGCGGCGTGGCCGCACGCGATGAACACGACCTCGACCCACGACACCAAGCGCAGCGAGGACGTCCGGGCGCGCATCGCCGTCCTCTCCGAGATCCCAGACCGGTGGGCGTCGACCGTCACCACGTGGCACGAACGCACCGCTGCTGCCCGGCGCCGGCTGGACGACGGACGCACCGCCCCCGACCGCGACGACGAGTGGCGTCTCTACCAGACGCTCGTCGGGATGTGGCCGCTCGACGGGGCCGAGGAGGTGACCGTGGGCGGGCGCCTGGCTCGCTTCGCCGTCAAGGCCGCGCGCGAGGCGAAGGTGAACACCTCGTGGCTCGACCCCGACGGCGCGTACGAAGGGGCCCTCGAGGGCTTCGTCGCCGCGCTCGTCGACGACCGGGAGCTGATCGGCGAGCTCCGCGACCTGCTGGAGGAGATCGCGCTCCCCGGCGTGTGCAACTCGCTGGCGCAGCTCACCTGGAAGGTGCTCGCGCCCGGCGTCCCCGACGTGTACCAGGGCTGCGAGCTGTGGGACTGGAGCCTCGTGGACCCCGACAACCGCCGTCCGGTCGACCACGACCTCCGGGCCCGGCTCCTGGGTGAGGTCTCCGGACTGGTCGAGCGGGATCGGCTGGCCGCATCCCGGGAGCTGCGCGACACCTGGTGGGACGGACGCATCAAGCTCCACGTCACCCGCGAGCTGCTCGGGCTGCGACGTCGTCGGGAAGCGCTGTTCCGTGACGGGGCGTACCGGCCCCTGTCGACCGACGGGGAACACGCCTCCAGGGTGGTCGCGTTCGCCCGCGAGGACGGGCAGCGGTGGGCAGCGGCGATCGGTCCGCGCCTGGTGGCGGGGCTCACTGTGAGGGGGAACTGGCCGACCGGCGACGTCTGGGCGGACACGACGCTCGAGGTTCCCGCCGCCGACGGTCCGGTCGTCGAGGTGCTGACCGGTCGGCGTGTCGATGTCGACGGCGGCCGTGCCCGCCTCGCCGACGTGCTGTCACGCCTCCCGGTCGCGGCTCTGGTCGGTCCCGCCTGACCGGTCCTGCCTGACCGGGGCGGCGCGTCCCTTCGGGACGGATCCGGAGGCGGAGCAGGAGAACGCGCCGGGCGCGGCGAAGACCGGGGCGAAGGCGAGGACCGTCTCCGGCAGACGTCCCGTGCCCCTCACGTGCTGGCTCACCAGCGCGGTCGCTTCGAGTGATGTCCGACCCAGGAGCCATCGTGGTCCCGCTGCCGCCCCTCCGCCGGTTCATCACGGCCGGAGCCGCCGTCGTCCTCGTGCTCGTGCTCGCCTCCGTCGCGCTCGACGAGGCCCGGGCCCACGACGGCTCCGACGCCCGGGACCCCTCCTCGCCGGCGCTCACGACCCCGTTCCGGCTGGTCGAGGGTCGCGACGTCGACGACCGGCTCCCCCAGCCCGAGCACCGCTACGCGCTCGCCGGCGGATGCTACGTCATCGAGGCTCCCGGCACGGGGTTCGTCAGCCGCGGTGACGACGGGCTCCACCTCGACCCCGACCCCGCTGCGGCGGAGCCGCTGCACTTCCAGGCGACGCGGCTGGGGCAGTACCTCATGGCCACCGACGAGGGGCCGGACACCTCGGTCGAGGGTGCATGGTGGGACGACCGCAGCTACGTCTCCGCGGCGCGCGTGTTGCCCTGGCCCACCCGTCCGGACGTGGGCTTCGGCATCCCGTGGCTGGGACGCGGCCTGCTGCCCGCGGCCCCCTGGCCCGAGATGCCGACCACCGAAGAGCTCACGGTCGCGGACGAGCCGAGCGGCGCGGGCGACTGGAGGATCGAGGCGGCTGGGGACGACCCCGAGGCCGGGTTCCCGGGCAGCCACCCCGGCGGTGGGCGCCGCGCGGACCGGGGTCGGGCGCCCGACGAGCACCCAGGCCGCGGGCACGGCCCGCCCGCACGCGGCCCCCAGTTCGACCGGACCTACGTCCTGTCCCTGCCGGCGACGGGACAGGCGCTCACGGTCGAGGACGGTGAGCTGCGGCTCGTCGGCGAGGACGCCGAGACGACCGCGTTCGCGTTCCACCTCGTCGACGACGGCGGAGACCCGTCCCCCGACGACTGCGCGGTCTGGCCGGAGGTCGAGACCAACACGTCCGGCGCGCCGGAGCCGGCCAGCGACGACCCGGCGGCGGAGGTCGAGGGCTTCTTCGAGGCCCACGTCCACGGTATGGCCTTCGAGTTCCTCGGCGGTGAGTTCCGGTGTGGGCGCCCGTGGCACCCCTACGGCGTCGAGTACGCCATCGGGGACTGCCACGAGGACGGTGACCCCTACAACAGCGTGCTCGAGGTCGCCGTCGCCGGGCGGGGTCCCGAGGAGCCGGTCAGCGACTACGATCCGGTCGGTTGGCCGACGTTCGACTACTGGCCGGCGCACGACACGCTCAGCCACGAGCAGTACTACTGGCGTTGGCTCGAGCGCGCCTACCACGGCGGGCTCCGCCTGACGGTCAACCTGCTGGTGGAGAACGCGGCGCTGTGCGAGGCGTTCCCCGACAAGCGCAACTCCTGCAACGAGATGGACGCCGTGCGGCTCCAGGCTCAGCGGCTGTTCGAGCTCCAGGACTACATCGACGCCCAGTCGGGCGGACCCGGACGGGGCTGGTTCCGGATCGTGACCTCACCGGCCCAGGCGCGCGAGGCGATCAACGCCGGGCGGCTGGCGGTGGTCATGGGGATCGAGGTCTCCGAGCTGTTCGACTGCAGGTCCTACCTCGACCAGCCCCAGTGCACCCCCGAGCAGATCGATGAGCGCATCGACGAGGTGTACGACATGGGCGTGCGTCAGATGGAGCTGATCAACAAGTTCGACAACGCCCTGTCCGGGGTGACCGGCGACGCTGGTGCGACCGGCGTCGCGGTCAACACCGGCAACCGGTACAGAGCCGGCCACTACTGGGACATGCGGACCTGCGCGGACGACGGACACGACCACGATCACGACCACGGACACGACCACGAGCGCCCGCGGGGCGACGAGCACGATCGACGGCAGCTCAACCTCGCGGACGACACACCGTTCGGCGAGCACGAGGAGGTCGACGTGCTCGCCGGGATCATCCTCGACCAGTTCGGTCCGACGCGCGGGTACGTCGCACCGGCCTACCCGGCGGGCCCGCACTGCAACACGCGCGGGCTCTCGGAGCTCGGCGAGTACGTCATCGAGCGCATGGTCGACAAGGGCATGATCTTCGACCCCGATCACATGAGCGCGCTCGGGCAGCGCCAGGCCCTGGACCTCATCGAGCACGAGCTCATCCCGGCCGAGCGGGCCGCCGCCGAGGAGGAGGGGCGCGGTCCCGTCCAGCCGGGGATCATCTCCAGCCACAGCTGGGCGAACGACGTCACCTACCAGCGCATCTACCAGCTCGACGGGCTCGTGGCTCCGCGCACCGCGTCGGCCGACAGCTTCGTCGACCGCTGGGCCCGCCACCGTGACTGGGCCGAGCGGTGGGCGCCCGACGGCTACCGGTTCGGGCTGGGGTTCGGCGCGGACACCAACGGGCTCGGCGCCCAGCCGGGGCCCCGGAGCGAGCCGGCGGTGCCCGTCGACTACGACCGACCCTGGGAGGCACCGATCGGCGGCGTGACGATCGCTCAGCACACGAGCGGGGTGCGCACCTACGACATCAGCGACGACGGTGTCGCCCACTACGGGTTGTTCGCGGACTGGCTCCGCGAGCTGTCGCTCGCGGCCGACGAGCTCGCGCCGGACCGCGGCGGTGGCGAGGCCGTCATCGCGGACATGCTCCGCGGGCCGGAGACCTACCTGCAGATGTGGGAGCGGGCGGTGTACGGCGGCAACGACTGCGTCTCGGACCGCTCGACCCTGCAGACCGAGGACCTGCACGCCCTCCTCGGCGCGAACCTCGAGGGCTTCCTCACCGCGGCCGGTCAGCCGATCGCCCGCGAGGGCGCCGCCTACACCTACTGCGTGGAGGACACGCTCGGGGACCTGCTGCTCGTCGACGTCGAGTTCGATGCCGACGGGCGGGCCGCCGCGATGACGCCGAGGCCGCTCAGCGATCCCGACCCCGGCGCGATCGACGGCGGGGGAGTGGACGTCGGGGGCGCGGACGTCGGCGGGCTGCTCGGCCCCTGAGAAGAGCGTCCCGGGAGGGGCGTCGTCCCGACTCGCTACCCGCCGCGGATCTCGACCGGGTCGAGATCGTCGGCGGGGTCGAAGGCGAGGATCGTGCCGTAGAAGCTGAGCTCGCACTCAAGCGAGCGCACGAGGTTCTCGGCGCGCCGGAACCCGTGGTCCTCCCCGGGGAAGGTGACGTAGGCGTGCGGCACCTCCTTCGCCGCGAGGGCGGCCACCATGGTCTCGGCCTGCGACGGCGGGACGACCCGGTCCTCGAGGCCCTGGAGCAGGATGATCGGACACGACAGCCGTTCGGCGTGGTGGATCGGTGAACGCTCGCGGTAGCGCTCCGCGTCCTCCGGGTAGGGGCCGATCAGCTGGTCGAGGTAGCGCGACTCGAACTTGTGCGTCTCCTCGGCGAGCAGTGCGAGATCGGAGACCCCGTAGTAGCTGGCGCCGGCGGCGAAGAGATCGTGGAAGGTGAGCGCGCAGAGCGTCGTGTACCCGCTCGCGCTCCCGCCGCGGATCACCAGCCGGTCGGGATCGACGTCCCCGCGGTCGGCGAGGTGCCGCGCCGCGGCCAGGCAGTCGTCGACGTCGTAGACGCCCCACGTGCCGTACAGCGCCCGCCGGTAGTCGCGGCCGAAGCCGGTGGAGCCGCGGTAGTTGACGTCGACCACCGCGAACCCGCGGCTCGTCCAGAACGCGGTCGAGAGCTGGAGCTGCGGCCGCGCGTGACTGGTCGGACCGCCGTGGCTGGTGACGATCAGCGGCGGCAGCTCGTCATCCGGGCCGCGACTCCGCGGACTCGTCGGCGGGTAGTGGAAGGCATGTGCGGTGCCGCCTTCGGTGGTGGGGAAGCTGATCGTCTCGGGCTCCGGCAGCCAGTCGGCTTCGACCGGGACCTCCCGGCTGCGGTGCAGCGTCTCCACGCGGTCGTCGCCGGCGCGGACGACGGCCTGTGGCTCGTGCGGCGACGCACCGATGAACACCGCGCGGTCGCCGGCGGTCGCCAGTGTCCGGCAGCTCGTGTGGCTCACCGGCAGGGGCTCGATCGTCGCCCGTGCGGGATCCAGCACGCTGGGCCGCTCCACCGCGTGGTCGGTCACGATCACCGCGATGCGACCGTCGCCGAGGAACCCGTACAGCGACTGTCCGAGCTGCCACTGCGGCTGGCCGAGGTCGGCCTCCACCGGGGCGAGGTTGACGAGCTCGCCGGCCTCGAGGCGGTGCAGGTTCCACCACCCCGTCCGGTCGGTGATCACGTGGAGCCCCCCGTCGGGGGACCACGAGGGGCAGATCAGGCTCTCGCCGGCGCCCTCGCCGCCGGCGATCGACGTGGTCGACTCGACGTGCGGAGCGCCGTCGGGCCCGCGGCCGAGCTCGGCCACGAGCAGCTCGGTGTCGTCCCACGGCATGTTCGGGTGGTCCCACGCGACGTACGCCAGGCGCGTCCCGTCGGGGTTGACACGCGGGGACGCGTGGAAGTCGTGTCCGGTCGCCAGCACGCGGATGTCGCCGGCGCCGTCCGCCGGGAGGGCGACGATCTCGTTGTCCACCTCCGCGGCGGTCGGACCGTGGTGCGTCTCGCGCACCGCGACGAGCCAGTCGCCGTCGGGGGTGAGGTCGAGGTCGGCGACCCGGACGGCGGCGGGCTCGGGGGCTGCGGGGGTGATCGGGACCGGCTCTCCACCGGTGTCGAGGCGGTAGAGGCGCTGGTCGTCGAACTCGACGAACCAGACCACACCGTCGGCTACGTGGTACGCGCCGCCCCCGTACTCGTGCACCCGGGTGCGGACGTTGCTGTCGGGTGGGGTGATGTCGACTGGACCCCCGTCGTCGGCGAGCCGGACCACGACCTGCCGCCCGCCCTCGTCAGGACGCAGCTCCAACCAGTGGACGGTGTCACGGTCGACCCGGAGCTCCCCGAGGGACCGTGCCCCGGCGTAGACGAGCTCCGACGTGATCGGGGAGGGCCAGGTCCCGTACGGGGCCAGCTCGACCACGGTCGGCTCCTCCTCGTCGACGGCGGACGCGGTCCCCGCGCGAGGGTAGTTGCGCTCCCGGAGTGGCACCGCCCCGTTCCCGGCCGACGGTCGTCGCCGCACCGCCCTGTCGCTGCTCCGCGACGGCGCCGTTCGTGCGACCGGGCGGGGCACGGACACTCACCGCGCACCCTGGAGGACGGGGGTACGCGCGCTGGCCGCACGAGCTTCTGGTGCCAGCGCACGGAACGGGGGGTCGTGGGTCCCGGTCGCCCGCCGGTGGTTTGCATCCGGGGGCTCGAGGGCGTACACATCTCCACCGTCATGGACGCGAACACGCACCGCTGCGCCGCCGGGCCGATGGCCCGGACGGCCTCCACGCGTCCTGTCACCGTCACCCTGATCGCAGGGCTCTTCCTTCTCCTCATCCTTTGACGCCGCGGCGCCGTCCCGCCCGGACGACGGCGACCGCGGAGGTGAACACCAGGGATGGGACGCACTCGCCGCGATCGCGGCGCGAGATGAGGAGACAGGCAGATGGGACGACCGGCAGATGTGACCGCGGCGAGCCGCGCGCTCGCCGACGGTACGACCGACGACGTCACGATCTTCGACACCACGCTGCGCGACGGCGAGCAGGCGCCGGGGATCTCGCTGGACGCGCGCGAGAAGGTCGAGATCGCGACCCAGCTCGCGCGGCTGGCCGTCGACGTGATCGAGGCGGGCTTCCCAGCCGCGTCGAAGGGTGATCTCGCGGCGGTCAAGGCGGTCGCCGAGGAGGTCGGCGCGAACGGGGAGCTCGCGGCCGAACGCCCGGACCGGCGGGCGGGCCAGCCCCCGGTCGTGGCGGCGCTCGCGCGCTGCGTCGACGCCGACATCGAACAGGCGGCGAAGGCGATCAGCCCCGCGGACCGGGGCCGGATCCACGTCTTCCTCTCGACCTCGGACATCCACCGCCGCTACATGCTGCACGCCAGCGAGGACGAGGTGCTCGACCAGGCGGTCGGGGCGGTCGAGCTCGCCCGGAGCTTCACCGACGACGTCGAGTTCTCGCCGCAGGACGCGACCCGCACCGACTTCGAGTTCCTCGTCGACATCGTCGCTGCGGCGGTCGAGGCCGGCGCCACCACCGTGAACATCCCCGACACGGTCGGCTACGCGCTGCCGCACGACTTCGGACGGTGGATCGCGCAGCTGCACGAGCGCGTCCCGACGATCGACGATCGCGGGGTGGTCGTCTCCGTGCACTGTCACAACGATCTCGGCCTGGCGGTCGCGAACTCCCTGGAGGCCGTGCGCAACGGCGCCCGGCAGGTGGAGGTCGCCGTGAACGGGATCGGAGAGCGGGCGGGCAACTGCTCGCTGGAGGAGGTCGTGATGGCGCTGCGCACGCGCACCGACCTGCTGGGCAGGTCCACCGGGGTCCACACGCCGGAGATCACGCGCACGTCGCGACTCGTCTCCTCGCTCACCGGCTACTCGGTGCAGCGCAACAAGGCGGTGGTCGGCGCGAACGCGTTCGCGCACGAGTCCGGCATCCACCAGCACGGCGTGCTCGCCGACCGCCAGACCTACGAGATCATGAAGACCGAGGACGTCGGGGCCGACGGGAGCCAGATCGTGCTCGGCAAGCACAGCGGGCGCCACGCGTTCCGTGACGCGGTCGCCGAGCTCGGGTTCGAGCTGGACGAGGACGAGATCGCGCGCACCTTCGCCCGCTTCAAGGACCTCGCGGACCGCAAGAAGGAGGTCACGACGAAGGACATCGAGGCGATCGTCGCCGCCGAGATGCACGTCCCGGTCGCTGACGAGTACGCCCTCGTCAGCCTGACCGTCTCCGGCGGGACCGACGCGGATCCGTCGGCGACCGTCTCGGTGAGCGGCCCCGACGGGGTCGTGCGCGAGGCGACCGCCAGCGGGGACGGCATGGTCGACGCGGCCTGCGGCGCGATCCGCCGCGCGGTCGCTCCGACGATGGAGCGCGGCCAAGTCGCTCCGGCGATGGAGCGCGACCAGGTCGACCCGGACGGGATCCGGATGGTCTCGTTCGACGTGGCGGCGGTGACCGAGGGCGTCGACGCTCTCGGCGACGTCACCATCCAGGTGGAGGTGGGTGACGGCCAGCGCTTCACCGGGCGTGGCGTCTCCACCGACATCGTCGAGGCGAGCGCGAGGGCCTACCTGGACGCTCTCAACCGCTCGCTCCGAATCACGCCGCGCGGCAGCGACTTCCGGCCGTGACCCGGCCGCGACCGCGCCGTTGGACGAACACGACGCACACAGAGGGAGAACGATGAGTCCGGAGAACAGGATCAAGCTGACGGTGCCACCCGACCAGACCCCCGAGGAGGAGGCCGAGCTCGTCGCGGCCGTCGCCCAGTCGATCGAGGAGACCGAGGGTGCGCACGGCCGCATCGACTTCGAGCTGGAGACCTCGGAGGAGACGAGCTTCCAGGCGGTGAGCCGCCGCACCGAGGCCAGCGACCGCTGGAACCGGTGAGCGCCCCTGCCGGTAGCCGGGGCGACGTGCGGGTCGTCCGACGGGTGATCCGTCGGTCCGACGACCCCCTCGGCGAGGCCAGGGCGGACGAGGAGACGATGTGAACCCGAGCCCGCGCACGCTGGTCGACAGGATCTGGGACCGTCACGTCGTCGCGAGCGACCCCGGCGAGCCCGACCTGCTCTACGTCGACCTCCACCTCGTCCACGAGGTCACCTCTCCGCAGGCCTTCGACGGCCTGCGGCAGGCCGGGCGATCGGTGCGCCGTCCCGACCTCACGGTCGCGACGATGGACCACAACGTCCCGACCGACCCCGAGGTCGTGCGCGGGCTGCTGCCGATCGCCGACGACCTCTCCCGGGTGCAGATGGACGTGCTCGCGCGCAACTGCGAGGAGTTCGGCATCCGCCTGTTCGGGATGGGCTCCCCGGACCAGGGGATCGTGCACGTCATCGGCCCCGAGCTCGGGCTGACCCAGCCCGGCCTCGTCATCGTCTGCGGGGACTCCCACACCGCGACCCACGGGGCCTTCGGGTCGCTGGCCTTCGGTATCGGCACCAGCGAGGTCGAACACGTGCTCGCCACGCAGACGCTCCCACAGGCCCGCCCGGCGACGATGGCGGTCGAGGTCAGCGGGGAGCTCCCGTTCGGGGTGACCGCGAAGGACGTCATCCTCGGCATCATCCGCGAGATCGGGGTCGACGGCGGGATCGGTCACGTCATCGAGTACCGGGGCGAGGTCATCCGCGGCCTCTCGATGGAGGAGCGCATGACGATCTGCAACATGTCCATCGAGGCGGGTGCGCGGGCCGGGCTCGTCGCCCCCGACGAGACCACCTTCGCCTACCTCAAGGACCGTCCCTACGCGCCGTCCGGCGATGCGTGGAACGCCGCGGTGGCTTCGTGGCGTGAGCTGTCCAGCGACGACGGGGCCGCCTTCGATCGCGTCGTCGAGATCGAGGGCTCCGGCCTGGAGCCGTTCGTGACGTGGGGGACCACCCCGGCACAGTCGGTCCCGGTGAGCGGTCGCGTGCCGAGCCCGGATCAGGCGCCCGACGCGCAGACCGCGGACCAGTGGCGGCGCGCCCTGGACTACATGGGCCTGGACGGTGGCGAACGGGTGACCGACCTCACCCTCGACCGGGTCTTCCTCGGATCGTGCACGAACGCGCGCATCGAGGACCTGCGAGCCGCCGCGTCGGTCGTCGCCGGCCAGCGCGTCGCCGATCACGTCCGCGCGATGGTCGTCCCCGGCTCCGGTCGGGTGAAGGCGGCGGCCGAGGCCGAGGGGCTGGACGAGGTGTTCCGTGCCGCCGGCTTCGAGTGGCGCGAGCCCGGCTGCTCGATGTGCCTCGGGATGAACCCCGACATCCTCGGACCCGGGGAGCGCTGCGCCTCCACCTCGAACCGCAACTTCGAGGGGCGGCAGGGCGCCGGCGGACGCACCCACCTCGTCTCGCCGGTGATGGCGGCGGCCGCGGCTCTGGCCGGGCGCCCGGTCGACGTGCGCGAGGTCGTCGACGAGGAGGTGCTCGCGTGAGGGCCGTCAGCATCGGGATCCGAGCGGTCGCCGGGAAGGGACGCGGATGAGGGCCGTCACCAGCGTGACCGGGACCGTCTGCCCGCTCGACCGGACCGACGTCGACACCGACCAGATCATCCCGAAGCAGTACCTGAAGCGCGTCGAGCGCACCGGGTTCGGACCGTTCGCGTTCGCCGGCTGGCGCTACGACGCCGACGGTGAGCCGGTCGACGACTTCCCGATGAACCGAGCCGAGCACGTCGGGGCGAGCATCCTGCTGTCGGGGCCGAACTTCGGCTGCGGGTCGTCACGCGAGCACGCGGTCTGGGCGCTGGAGGACGCGGGCTTCGAGGCGGTGATCGCGCCGAGCTTCGCTGACATCTTCCGCAACAACTGCGCCAAGGTCGGCGTTCTCACCGTCGCCCTCGAGCGCGACGACGTGCGCCGCCTGTTCGACCTGGTCGACGCCGATCCCGCCCTGGAGGTCACCGTCGACCTCCCCGAGCAGGAGGTCCGCGCCGAGCGCTTCCACGCCGACTTCGAGATCGACCCGGCCGTGAAGCACCGGCTGCTCAACGGCCTCGACGACATCGGCCTCACCCTCCATCGGGAGGACGAGATCGCCGCGTTCGAAGCCGACCGTCCCGTGTGGCTGCCCCGCGTCGCTACTTGAACGCACCGCATCTGGAGCCACCGTTGCGGCCACCCGGGCGCGTCGCGGCATCGCGCCGCTCGCGTCGCGTGGCAGAGACGAGGGCCGCGGGCAGTGTACGAACGGCCGTGGCGGGGTTACGGTCGACAGCGACCGGCGGCGATGCGTGACGCCGTGTCCGGAGTCACGGCGCGCGACTCGGGTGCGCCTGGCGCTCCAAGCGGTCCTGGAGCGGTCCTGGAGCGCCCCACCGCAAGGTCGTCGAGATGGGTCACGGCGGAGAGTTGGCGACCGAGGGGATCCACCCGCACATGAGTAGCCGAGAGGTGGGCTCCGAGCCCCGGGCTGGGGTGCTGGATGTGCGCGTCCTGGGACCGGTCGAGACGTGGCGTGAGGGTGATGCCGTCACGATCGGGGGGCCGAAGCAGCGAACGGTGCTCGGTCTGCTGGTCGCGGTGGGTGATCGTGCGATCGCGGTGGAGACGCTGATCGACGGGGTGTGGGGCGACGACCCGCCCGACGCTGCGCGGAGCACGCTGCAGAGCCACATCTCCAACCTCCGCGGGGCCCTCGGCGACGTCATCGTGCGGCAGGGGGACGGATACCGGCTCGACATCGCCCGGCAGGACGTCGATGCGTGGCGCTTCGAGGACAGCCTCGTCGAGGCGCGTGGGCTGGTCGACACGGATCCGGAGGCGGCGGTCGAGGTGCTCGGTGACGCGCTGGCCCTCTGGCGGGGCCGCCCGTACGAGGGCACGGCGCGCTCCGACCGGCTCACGGCGGAGGCCCGACGGTTGGAGGAGTTGCGGCTCGGCGCGATCGAGGACCGGATCGAGGCGCAGCTCGCCGTCGGTCACCACGCGGAGATCGTCTCCGAGCTGGAGGCCCTGACCGCCGAGCACCCCCTACGGGAGCGGCTCCGCGGCCAGCACATGCTCGCCCTGTACCGCTCGGGCCGTCAGGCCGACGCGCTCG
>CAZADJ010000038.1:0-3324 GCA_964483845.1 uncultured Actinomycetota bacterium
ATCAGCACCACACCGAACTCGCGATCGCCCTCGAGGCAGCGCTCGACCAGGATCTGGTAGCGGTGCTCGAACACGTGCAGCGGGAGGCGCGCATGCGGGAACAGCACGGTCCCGAGCGGGAACATCGGCAGGGCCATCGCGATCGGACCGTAGTGCGCGGTCGGGTCGCACGCACGGGGTGGCGGGCGACGCCTGAGGGGCGACGGACGGCATCCGACGGACGATCGGCGCCGGACGGTGGTCGGTCGGTGTGACGCCCCTCGGGGGCGTCTGCTTCGATGGAGCCGACCGGCGAGCGGACAGGTGAGCATGAGCGGACTCAGCGACGAGGAGATCGGGGCGGCGCTATCGAGCCTGCCGGACTGGGAGTTCGATGGCGAGGCGATCACCAAGAGCTTCTCCTGGGAGACGTTCCGGGACGCGATCGACTTCGTGAACGACGTCGCTGACGTGGCTGAGGACGAGAACCACCACCCCGACCTCGAGATCTACTACGACGAGGTCATCGTCTCGTTCCGGACCCACAGCGCAGACGCCGTCACCGAGCGGGACGTCGAGCTCGCCCGCGAGATCGAGGCCATGCTCGACGAGGACGACCTCGACCTCGACGACGACCCCGGCGACGCGGACGGCTGATCCGACCGGCCGCGGGGAGAACGACGATCGACGGCGCGTACCGGCTCCCGGACGGCGCTCGTCTCGCGCACCTGAGCTACGGGCCGGAGGCGGCGACCCCCGCCGTGGTGGTCCCCGGTCTGACCGACGGGCTCGCCCCGGTCTTCACGCCGCAGGGCGCCGAGGCCGTCGAAGCCCCCCCGGCGCAGTTCCGGCACCTGCGGGTGTCCGTCGTCTCCCACCGTGAGCCGCTACCCGACGGGTGGTCGACGGCGCGGATGGCCGAGGACCTCGCCCGGTTCGTCGGCGACGTTATCGGCCGTCCCACCGTCATCGTCGGGCACTCGATGGGTGGGATGGTGGCGCAGCACCTGGCCGCCCGACGGCCGGATCTCGTGGACCGACTGGTGATGAGCTCGACGGTGGCGTCGGCCGACCCGGTGTTCAGCGCCCGGCTCGAGCACTGGGAGCAGCTCCTCCGTGGCGAGGAGTGGCGGGCCTTCTACCGGGACGCGGTCGACACGTCCTTCACGGGATGGCAGCGGCGGTGGCGGCTCCTGGTCCTGCGGGTGAACCGGGCCGAGGCTCCCGACACCGACCTGGTGCGGCGCCACCTCGTCCTGTCGGCAGCGTGCCGTGGTCACGATGCGACGGACGTCCTCGGTGACATCGCCGCACCGACGCTCGTGGTGGCCGGTCGGGAGGACGAGCTCACACGCCCGGAGCGCGCCCGGGAGCTGGCCGATCGCATCAGCGGGGCGCGGCTGCACCTCGTCGGCCGCGCCGGGCACGGCCTGCCCGACCAGCGCGCCCGTGCGTACGCTCGGGCGATCCGCCGATTCCTCGACGGGACGCTGCCGTGACGCGCTCGTGGTGGGGATGGGGTCGCGAGGACCAGCACCTCGGCGGCGAGGCCCTCCGCGGTCTGGGAGAGCAGGTCGCCGCCCGGTTCGGCGGGGACCTGACCGTCCACGAGCCGCGCGGGGTGGACGATCTCGAGGTGCCGGAGCCGCGGCTCCGCGTCCCCGGCGCGCTCGACGGGGTCTGTGCCACCGATCCATCGACGCGTGCGATCCACGCACACGGGCAGGCGTACCGCGATGTCGTGTCCGCGCTCCACGGGGAACTGGAGGCCTACCCGGACGTGGTCGCGACCCCGGGCGACGAGTCCGCGGTCGTCGCCGTGCTCGACTGGTGTGCGGACACCGGAGCGGCGTGCATCCCGTTCGGCGGCGGCACCTCGGTCGTCGGCGGGGTGAACCCGCCGCCCGACCAGCCGGTCGTGTGTCTGGACACGGCGGCGCTCGCCGGGGTCGCCGAGATCGACGCCACGAGCGGCGCCGCGTTGGTGCGCGCGGGCACCACGGGTCCGGCCGTCGAGGACGGTCTGCGCCCCCACGGCCTCACGCTGCGCTTCTACCCGCAGTCCTGGGAGTTCTCGACGGTCGGGGGGTGGGTCGCGACGCGGGCTGGAGGTCACCACGCGACGCTGTGGACCCACATCGACGACCTCGTCGAGTCGGTGCGTGCGATCACCCCCGCCGGGACCTGGGCGTCGCGACGGCTCCCCGCCTCGGGGGCGGGCCCGTCACCGGACCGCCTGCTCCTCGGCAGCGAGGGGATCCTCGGGCTGATCACGCAGGTCTGGCTGCGGGTCCGGCCACGCCCCACCTTCCGCGCGGACGCGTCGGTGGAGTTCCGGGACTTCCGGGACGGCTGCGACGCGGTGCGCGAGCTGGCGCGCTCCGACCTCCACCCGGCGAACTGCCGCCTGCTCGACCCGACCGAGGCCGCGCTGTCGGGCGCCGGTGACGGCTCGGCGTCGGTGCTGCTCCTCGGCTTCGAGACGGCCGACCACCCGCTGGACCGGTGGATCGACCGGGCGCTCGAGCTCTGCCGCGACCGCGGTGGCGTCTGCGAGGAGGGACCGCGCACCAGGGCGGGCGACCGCAGCGGCGGGAAGCGCGGATCGGCCGGCGCGTGGCGCGAGACCTTCCTCCGGGCCCCCTACCTGCGAGACGCGCTGGTCCAGCTGGGGATGGTCGTCGAGACCTTCGAGACCGCGGTCACCTGGGACCGCCTGGATGACCTGGTGGCGACGGTGAGCGCCCGGGCGCGGGAGATCGCGGAGGAGGTCTGTGGCGCCGCGGAGGTCTCCGTCCGCCTCACCCACGCGTACCCCGACGGTGCCGCGCCGTACTGGACCGTGATCGGGCCGGGCCGCCGTGGGGACGAGGTCGCGCAGTGGGACGCGATCAAGGAGGCGGTCGCCGACGCCATCCTCGCCGCCGGGGGGACCATCACCCACCATCACGCCGTCGGCCGCGACCACCGGGAGTGGTACGACCGGCAGCGACCGGAGCCGTTCGCGGCCGCCCTGGCCGCGGCGAAGTCCGCGGTCGACCCGGCCGGGACCATGAACCCCGGGGTGCTCGTCGGGTGACCGACGCGACGAGGCGGCCCCTCGTCGCCGAGGTCGTCGCGGGCGGGGCCGTCGCACGGCTCGACGGCCCGGAGCATCGGAGGCGGTGTCGCGGACGGTTATGGTGGCCGCCATGAGCGCGACCATCGTGTGGATCTCCGGCGGGTCACGGGGCATCGGGCGGGCCCTGGTCGACACCGTGCCCTGGCCCGACGCGAAGGTCATCGATCTCAGCCGCAGCGGTCACCCGGACGTGGAGCACGTCGCCGTGGACCTGACCGAGCCGG
>CAZADJ010000038.1:3424-9441 GCA_964483845.1 uncultured Actinomycetota bacterium
GGTGCAGATCTCGCCGTGTTCGTGCACGCCGCCGCCACGCTCCATCCGATCGGGTTCGCGGGGGAGGTCGACGCGTCCGCGTACCGGCGGCAGGTGCTGATCAACAGCGCCGCGCCGCAGGTGCTCGGCGACGCCTTCGTGCGCGCGGTCGCGGATCGCGGTGTCGAGGGACGACTGGTGATGCTGACGTCGGGCGCGGCGAGCAGCGTCTACGAGGGGTGGTCGGCGTACGGACCGGCCAAGGCGGCGGTGGACCACTGGGTGCGGACCGTCGGCGCCGAGCGCGATCGTCGCGGTGGGCGCTGCCGGGTCCTCGCGGTGGCGCCGGGCGTCGTGGCGACCGCGATGCAGGAGGAGATCCGGGCCACCCCGGAGGACCGTTTCCCGGCGGTGGCCCGCTTCCACGAGCTGCACGAGGAGGGTGAGCTGCGGGATCCCGAGGTGACCGCGCGCGACATCTGGCGTCTGCTCGACCGTGACCTGCCCAACGGTGAGGTCACCGACCTCCGGGACCTCGCCGGCTAGCCCGCGTCCGTCCGCGTGCCCACACCAGGCGAGGAGGAGCGCCCATGACCGGTCCGCTGGACGGGATCCGCGTCGTCGAGGTCGCGGCGATCGGTCCGGCACCGTTCGGGGTGATGCTGCTCGCCGACCTCGGGGCCGAGGTCGTCCGCGTCGACCGTGCGGCCGGCGGTGCGGAGGCCACCATGCGCGGGGTCGCCCGTGGACGGCGGTCCATCGCGGTCGATCTGAAACGCCCCGACGGGCTCGAGGTGTTGCTGCGGCTCGTCGGCGGCGCGGACGTGCTCGTGGAGGGGTTCCGTCCCGGCGTCGCCGAACGGCTCGGCTTCGGTCCCGACGACTGCCTGGAGCGCAACCCGCGGCTGGTGTACGCGCGGATGACCGGCTGGGGCCAGGACGGTCCGCTCGCGTCGACCGCCGGCCACGACATCGACTACGTGGCGGTCGCGGGGGCGTTGCACCCGGTCGGACCCGCGGACCGGCCCCCGCCACCCCCGTTGAACCTCGTGGCCGACTTCGGCGGCGGTGGCACCTACCTCGCCATCGGCGTGCTCGCGGCGCTCGTGGAACGCGACCGGTCCGGTGAGGGCCAGGTGGTCGACGCCGCGATGGTGGACGGCGCCGCGAGCCTCACCGCGATGTTCCACGGGCTGCTCGAGATCGGTGCGTGGACGACCGAGCGAGAGAGCAACCTCCTCGACGGCGCCGCGCCCTTCTACACCACCTACCGGACCGCGGACGACCGGTACGTCGCCGTCGGCTGTCTCGAGCCGCGGTTCCACGCGGAGTTCCTCGACCTCCTCGGCCTCGACCGCGAGGCGTGGCCGCAGTTCGAGCGGTCCGCGTGGCCCGAGCAGCGCGAGCGGCTGGCGGAGATCTTCGCGGCCGAGCCCCGGTCGCACTGGGAGGAGGTCTTCGCCGGGAGCGACGCCTGCGTCGCCCCGGTCCTGGACCTGGTCGAGGCGCGTGATCACCCGCACCTCGTCGAGCGCGGCACGTTCGTCGAGGTCGGCGGTGAGCGTCAGCCCGCGCCGGCGCCGCGCCTCTCGCGCACCCCCGGCGTGGCGGGTGACCCGCCGCCCGCGGCGGGAGCGCAGACCGAGGAGATCCTCGGCGGCCTCGGCTACCGGCCCGAGGAGATCGCCGCGCTGCGTGACGACGGCGTGGTCAGCCAGACCTGACCCCCCGGGCCGCGACCGCTGCTCCCGACCGCACACGACACGAGCGGTCGGGCAGCCGTGCAGCGCCGGGTCAGGTGCCGCCGCTGCTCCCGTCGCTGTCGTCACCGTCCTCGTCACCATCATCGGTGTCGCCGTCGCCGTCGCCGTCGTCGTCGGCCGGTGGCGGGTCGGGGATCGGGTCGTCGTCCTCGGTCGGTGTCGGGGTCGGGGACGGGCTGGGGCTCTCCTCGGGCGTCGGCGAGGGTGACGGTGAGGGCGTCGGGCAGTCCTCGCCGGGTTCGAGCACGGTGTCGACGAGGTCGCCGTCGTCGTCCGGGCACTGCGTCGGCGACGGTGACGGGCTTGGCGACGGGGACGGGGAGGGCGAGGGGGAGGGTTCGGGCTCGCGGAGCTGGTCGAGGTCGGTGTAGTCGGGCGCGGGGAAGCCGCGTGCCTCCATGTCCGCGGTCGCCTCGGACATGAACGCCGCCCAGATCTCGGCGGGGATGCTCCCGCCGGTCACGTCGTCCATCGGCGTGTCGTCCAGCGTGCCGATCCAGACCGCGGTGGACAGCTGCGGGACGTAGCCGACGAACCAGGCGTCGCGGCTCTCCTGGGTGGTCCCCGTCTTGCCGGCCGCGGGTCGACCGATCTGTGCGCGCGTCCCGGTGCCGCTCTGGATCACCCCCTGGAGCACGTCGCTCACGGCGTACGCGACGTTCGACGTGATCGCCCCGTCGCTGCTCGGCTCGGCTTCGTGGATGGTCTCGCCCTGCGCGTCGGCCACCGTGCGGACGAGCCGGGGGGTGTTGCGGACGCCGCCCGACGCGAACGTCGCGTACGCGTTCGCCATCTCCAGGACGCTGACGTCGGCGGTGCCCAGGACCAGGGACGGCACCTCCTCCACGTCGTCGTCATCGCGGATGCCGGCCTCGACCGCGGCCTCCTTCACCGCGTCCGAACCGACCTCGGCGGCCATCTGTACGTACACCGTGTTGGTCGACGTCAGCGTCGCCTGGCGCACCGTCTGCTCGCCGAAGCCGCGGTCGCCGAAGTTCGAGACCTCGGGGTAGACCGACCCGTCGGGGAACTCCACGTCCCGGAGCGTGGCGGGGGCGTCGAAGCGCGACTCGGGGTGGAAGCCGGCGTCGATGAAGGCGGCCAGGCCGAAGGGCTTGAACGCGGATCCGGACTGGCTCGCGCCCCGCACCGCCGCGTTGAACTGCTGCGCGGCGAAGTCGGGACCGCCGACGAGCGCGCGCACACCGCCGTCCTCCGGGTCGACCGTGACCAGCGCGCCGGAGACCGGCCGATCCGCGAGGTGCTCCGGCAGGTCCGCGAGCCGCTCGGCGACGATGCTCTGGGCGCTGCGCTGCATCGCCGCGTCGAGCTCGGTGGTGACGGTCAGCCCGCGGAAGACGACCTCGTCGCCGAGTTCGTCGGCGAGGTGTCGACGGACGGCGTCGAGGTAGTAGGCGTACGGGCCGTACTCGACGGCCGTGCGATCGGTGAAGTCCGGCAGGCCGGCGTCGATCGCAGCGCGGACCTCGGGACCGTCGAGCCAGCCTTGCGAGGCCATCCCCTCGAGCGTGTACCGGCGGCGGATGTCCGCGGCGCCGGGATCCTGGGCGGGGTCGAGGCTCTCCGGCGCGCGGATGATGCCGGCCAGCATCGCCGCCTGGTTCACGTCGAGCTCGGTGGCGGCGACCCCGAAGTAGGTCTGCGCCGCGGCCTCCACCCCGTAGGCCCCGCGACCCCAGTAGATCGTGTTCAGGTAGAGCGTGAGGATCTCGTCCTTCTCGTAGCGTTGCTCGAGCTTGACGGCCAGGATCGCCTCCTGTGCCTTGCGGCGGAACGTCTGTTCGGGGCTGAGCGCGGCGTTCTTGATGTACTGCTGGGTGATGGTGGAGCCGCCCTCCTCGATGTCCCGGGCGAGGAGGTTGCGCAGCAGCGCCCGGGCGGTCCCCCGGTAGGAGATCCCGGCGTGCTCGTAGAAGCCGCGGTCCTCTGCGGCGAGCACCGCCTGTGGGACGTGATCGGGGAGCGCCGTAAGGGCGACGTCCTGCCGGGTCGCCTGGGGCGACAGCGTGCCGATCTCCTCCCCGTGGCGGTCGAGCACCCGGGTCGCGCTGGCCGCGATGTCGTCCGGCAGCGGGATGGTCGTGAAGAGGTACGCCCCGACGAGGACGACCACGGCGAGCAGGAGGAGCCCCGGCACGGACAGCAGCGCGAGCACCGGCTGCCGGTACCAGGGCTGGCCGCGGCGCCACAGGAGCCGGTGGTACCAGCGGCGTCCGGAGCGGGATCTCGACATCTGCGGTCCCCATCTGCCGGCCCCGGGATCGAGGGGCGGTCGGTCAGCCGATCGGCGACGTGGAGGCGGTGCGGCGAGTTGCCGGCAGGGTACCGGGCGGACCCGCCGGCGCGGTGGAGGTGCACGGCTCCGCCGGGTGGTCGTGGCCGACGCCCCGGCTCGCTCCACGGGGCCGGGGTCAGAAGGCCGCGGGGTCGAGCTCCATCAGGCCGAGATCGGTGCGCTCCGCGCACCGACGCCGCAGCTCGATGCGGGGCAGGACCTCGGAGGCCCACCAGCGCGCCGAGGCGATCTTGCCCGCGTAGAAGGCGCGGTCCGCGTCGCCGGCCCCGTCGATGGCGGCCGTGGCGACCTCGGCGTGGCGGAGCAGCAGCCACCCGATGGTCAGCTCCGAGAGGCTCTCCAGCACCGCGTTCGCGTTCAGCCCGACCTTGTAGATCTCGCGCTCCTCCTCCTGCGCCGCCATGAGGTAGCCGACCACGGCGCCGACCTGCCCCTGGGCCTCCTCGACCGCGGCCTGGAGCGCGCGTCGCTCCGTGGCCAGCGGGTCGTCGTCGCCGCCGGCCTTCGCGAACTCGCGGATCTGCTCGACGAGCCAGTTCAGGGTCGCGCCCTGGTCCTTGACGATCTTGCGGAAGAAGAGGTCGAGCGCCTGGATACCGGTCGTGCCCTCGTAGACGGTGTCGATCTTCGCGTCGCGGATGTACTGCTCGATGGCGTAGTCGCGGCAGTAGCCGGAGCCGCCGAAGGTCTGGAGCGACAGCGCGAGCAGCTCGTAGGCCTTCTCCGAGGCGTAGCCCTTCACCATCGGCAGCAGCAGGTCGTCGCGTCGCAACCAGTCGTCGTCGTCGGGGTGGAGCGCGGCCTGGTCCTGGACCCACCCGGTGAACAGCGCGAGCGCGCGCAGGCCCTCGGCGTGGGCCTTCTGCGCCATCAGCATGCGACGCACGTCCGGGTGGTCGATGATCGCGACCTTGGGCGCCGTGCGGTCGGCCATCCGCGTCATGTCCGGGCCCTGGACGCGCTGTCGGGCGTACTCCAGCGCGTTCAGGTAGCCGGTGGACAGCGTCGCCGCCGCCTTCGTGCCCACCATCATGCGGGCGTACTCGATGACGCGGAACATCTGCTTGATCCCACGGTGCTCGCCGCCGACGAGCTCGCCCACGCAGGGTCGGTCGGCGCCGAAGGTGAGCTCGCACGTGGTCGAGCCCTTCAGGCCCATCTTCGCCTCGATCTTGGTCGCGACGACGCCGTTGCGTTCCCCGAGGCTGCCGTCGTCGTTCACGAGGTACTTCGGGACGATGAACATCGACAGTCCCCGCGTGCCGGGCTCGGCACCCTGCGGACGGGCGAGCACGAGGTGGACGATGTTCTCCGCGTAGTCGTACTCACCTGCGGTGATGAAGCGCTTCACGCCCTCGAGGTGGTAGACGTCCCCGTCGACCTGGGTGGCCCGGGTCGTCCCGGCACCGACGTCGGAGCCGGCGTCCGGCTCGGTCAGCACCATCGTCCCGCCCCACCGCCGCTCGACCATCGGCTCGACGAACCGTGCCCGCTGCTCCTCGGTCGCGACCTGGTCGAGGACGTAGGCCATCAGCGTGCCGCCCGTGTACATGAACGCGGTCGGGTTCGCGCCGCAGAACAGCTCGGTGGCCGCCCAGCGCAGGCTCGGCGGTGCTCCGAAGCCTCCGAGCCGTTCCGGTAGCGGCAGCAGGTGCCAGCCGGCGTCGTAGTAGGCGTCGAGGCTGGCCTTCATGCCGTCGGGCAGGCGCACCTCGCCGTCCTCGAGCCGCAGCGGGGTGCGGTCGGCCTCCTCGAAGGAGGCGGCGAAGGCGGTGCGTGCCAGGCGGTCGACCTCGGCGAGGATGGCCCGCGCGGTCTCCTCGTCGATCTGCCCGAACGGTCCGGTGCCGAGGTGCTCCTGGGTGCGGTGGACCTCGAAGAGGTTGAACTCGAGGTCTCGGACGTTGCTGCGGTAATGGCTCACGTCTCGGCCTCCGGCTCGGGGCGGTCCGTCGGGG
>CAZADJ010000038.1:9541-15989 GCA_964483845.1 uncultured Actinomycetota bacterium
TGGCTCACGTCTCGGCCTCCGGCTCGGGGCGGTCCGTCGGGGTGGTCGGTCTGGGCGGTCTCGGGCTCGTGGCGATCGAAGTTGGAGCGCACGCTACATTTTAGGTGCTTGCTACGTCAAGCACCGCCGGTGGGCCCGCCTGCTCCGGGAGGCCGTCCCATCCGGTTACCGTCTCTGTCCGAGCGAGGGGGTTCGGTGATGCGCTACCAGCCGGGGCTCGCGACCCGTCGCCGCATCCTCACGGCGATCCGCGAGCTCCTCGGAGACGTCGGCCTCGAGGGCGCGACCCTCAAGGCCATCTGCGACCACGCCGAGATCGGCGCCGGCAGCTTCTACAACCTCTTCGACTCGAAGGAGGAGGCGGTCCTGGCGGTCGTGGCCGAGGCGATCGCCGCGGTCGATCCCGCCGACGGGCAGGGGAGCGGCAGCGGGGAGACGGTCGCGGACCTCGTCGACACCTACCTGCGGTTCGTGACCGGGGACCCGGGAGCCGCGCGCATCTACCTGCAGGCCGCCGTCGCGTGGGGGCTGTACGACCCGGACCTCGCGCGCCGGTTCCGTCGTCACCAGCAACGCCGCGTCGAGCGGTTCGAGGCGGCGCTCGAGCGCGAACGGGCGGACCGCCCGCCGGAGGAACGGCGCACCACCGCGGAGTTCCTGCTGGCGTCCCTGAACGGCGCGGCGATGACCTGGCTGCTGGATCCGGAGACCGATCTGGAGGCGCATCGGGCCCGGCTCCTCCGCGAGCTGTAGCCTCGATGACGTGACGCCTACGGTCGGGCTGGCCCTCGTCGCCGCGCTCATCGCGGCGAACGCGTTCTTCGTCGCGGCCGAGTTCAGCCTCGTGGCTGCACGCCGTCCGGTGATCGAGGAGCGCGCCGAGGCGGGCAGCCGGGCCGCCCGCCTCGCCCTCGCGGAGATGCGCGACGTCTCCTTCATGCTCTCGGGCGCGCAGCTGGGGATCACGGTGTCGTCGTTGCTCCTCGGCTACGTCGCGGAGAGCGCGTTCGCCCGGGTCCTCGGCCCGGTGATCGCCCTGTTCGGGCTGCCGCAGCGGACGGCCCTGGCGGTCTCCCTCGCCAGCGCGCTCGCGGTGTCCACCGTGGTCCAGATGGTCGTCGGCGAGCTCGCGCCGAAGAACCTCGCGATCGCGCGCCCCGAGCGGACCGCGCTCGCGCTGGCGCTCCCGCTCCGTGCCTACCGATCGGTCTTCGCGCCGGTGATCCGCTTCTTCGACGAGGCATCGAACCGCGTCACGGGGTGGCTCGGCTACGAACCGACGGAGGAGCTGCTCGCCGGGTACGCCCCGGACGAGCTGGCCCGGGTGATCCAGGCGTCGACGGAGGGTGGGTCCCTGCCGGACGAGACCGCCGAGCTCCTGCTGCGCGCCGTCGAGCTCGGCGAGCGCCGTGTCAGCGAGGTGATGGTGCCCCGCCCGGACGTCGCGTGGGTCGCGGCCGACGACCCCGTCTCCGCGGTCCGCGACGCGTCCCGTCAGACCGGGTTCTCGCGCTTCCCGGCGCACGGCGAGAGCGAAGACGAGGTCGTCGGGACGATCCACATCAAGGATCTGCTCACGGTGGCTGCCGACGAGCACGACACGCGACCCATCCGCGAACTCGCCGACGAGGCACTGGTGGTACCCGAGAGCCACACGCTGCGACGGCTGCTCACGGACCTCCGTCAGCACCGACGGACCTTCGCGGTCGTGGTCGACGAGTACGGCGGGGTCGCGGGGATCGTGACCCTGGAGGACGTGCTCGAGTCGATCGTCGGGGAGATCGAGGACGAGTTCGACCGCGAGGTGCCCGCGCTGCGGCGGCTCGGCGCCGGACGGGTGGTCGTGCCCGGGCGCCTGCGCGTCGACCGCCTCGAGCGACTGCTCGACAGCGAGGTCCCGGAGGGCGACTACGAGACCGTCGCCGGGTTCGTCATCGACCGGCTCGGCCGGATCCCGTCCGCCGGGGAGCACGTCGACCTCGGTCGCTGGCGGTTCACCGTCGTCGACGTCGAGGACAACCGCGTCGTCGAGGTCCTCCTCCACCGGCGGGAGGCGACGGTCGGCCGTTCGGGCTCCGCGCCGGAGCCGGGCTCGTGACGCCCGGGCCCGGTGCGGTGGTGGTCGCGGCGCAGTTCGCCGTCGAGGCGCCGACGTGGCTCGCGTTGAGCATGGCGGTTGCGCTGCTCGCGGCGAACGCCTTCTTCGTCGGTTCGGAGATCGCGCTGCTGGCGGCACGGCGGGCGACGATCGAGGAGCTGGCCGAGGGAGGCGATCGGCGGGCGCGGATCACGGCGGGGGCGCTCCGCGAGATCACGGTCGCCTTCTCCGGCGCGCAGCTCGGTATCACCATGGCGTCCCTCGGGCTCGGGGCGGTCGTGGAGCCGTCGGTGGCGCGCGTGCTGGAGCGGTGGCTCGAGATCGCGCCCCTGTCGACGACCGCTCGGCACGCGGTCGCCGTCGCGATCGCGCTGTCGGTCGTCGTGTTCCTGCACATCGTCATCGGCGAGATGGTCCCGAAGAACGTAGCGCTCGCCCGGCCCGAGCAGCTCGCGCTCCGGCTGGGGCCGCTGTTCCGCGTGTACATGGTCGTCTTCCGACCGCTGATCGTCGCGCTGAACGCGGCGGCGAACGCCGTCGTGCGCCTCGTTGGCATCGAGCCGCGTGACGAGCTGAGCCTCGTACACACGCCCGACGAGCTCGGGCTGCTGCTGCGGGAGTCACGCCGTGAGGGGATGCTCGCGCCGCAGGAGGCCCGTGTGCTCAGCGCGGCGCTGTCGCTCGGGGACATCGACGCCGAGGCGGCGATGACCCCGAGGGTCGACCTGGCCGCGATCCCCGACGACGCCGACGCCGCCGGCGTCCTCGAGCTCGCGCGTGAGACCGGCCTCACCCGCTTCCCCGTCTACCACGGCGATCTCGACGGGATCGTGGGCGTCGTCCACGTGAAGGACGTGCTGATCCGCGACGCGGAGGAGCTCGAGGGGCTCGAGGTCGCGGACATCCTCCGGCCGGTCCCGGCGGTCCCCGAGACCCGTGAGCTGGACCAGCTCCTGCGCGACATGCGCCGGGATCGATCGCACGCGGTGCTCGTCGTCGACGAGTTCGGTGGCACCGCCGGCATCGTGACGCTCGAGGACGTGCTGGAGGAGCTCGTCGGGGAGATCGAGGACGAGTTCGATCCGCACACGCCGGACGTCCGTCAAGTCGGCCAGGGGCGCTGGATCGTCCCGGGGCTGCTCCGCCCCGACGAGCTGCGCGAGCGCACCGGCTGCGCGCTCCCGGACGGGGAGTACGAGACCATCTCGGGCTTCCTCACCGAACGCCTCGGGCGCCTCGTGGAGACGGGAGACGAGGTGCGCATCGACGGGTGCGCCCTCCGGGTCCGCACGGCGGACGGCCGCCGGGCGGGGGAGGTCGAGGTCCACGTGGACGAGCCCCCGGAGACCGCTCCGGAGGCGACGGAGGGTCGCGACGGGGGTGACGGCTAGCCTCGGACCCCGGACGAGGAGGACGCTCGGTGCCCGAGCAGGATCCGAGGACCCGTGCGGCGGCGGCCCTGCGTCGACTCGGTCACACCCTGATGAGCAGGGAGGCGGAGCCGGAGCTGCTCGCACGCGTCGCCGACGCGGCACAGCGAGTGGCCGACGACCTGTCCTCCGCGCCCGAGCGGCAGCGGGACCCCCTCGAGCTGAAGCGGCGCATGTACGACGCGGAGATCGCCGAGGGCGAGCACGTCTCGCACTTCGACGAGTGCTTCGTGTCGGGCGCCCAGAACCCGCTCGGCATCGCGATCCAGGTCCACCGCGAGGGTGACGAGGCGGTCGCGGAGGTGGAGCTCGGCCCCGCGTTCGAGGGCGCGCCCGGTCGCGCCCACGGCGGCATCGTCGCGGCGATCTTCGACGACGTGCTCGGGTACCTGTCGACCTTCGCGCGCGAGCCGGCGTTCACCGGCGAGCTCACGGTGCGCTACGAGGCGCCGACCCCCCTCGGCGAGCCGCTGGAGTTCCGGGCCCGGCGCAACGGGCGCGAGGGGCGCAGGATCAGCACCGAGGCGGAGGCGACGGCCGGCGGGGCGATCGTCGCCCGGGCGTGGGCGACCTTCGTGGCGATCGACCTCGCGCGTCTGCGTCCGTGACGACGGCCACGCCGACGCGGGCCCGGTGACGGGGGTGGGCTACCGTCGCGAGGAGCTGGAGGCGGCACGTGGCCGGACCGTCCCCGACGTCGTCGGCGAGGAGCCGCGCCTGCTCTTCGTCGGGATCAACCCGGGGCTGTGGACGGCGGCCAGCGGCGCGCACTTCGCCCACCCGGGCAACCGCTTCTACCCGGCACTCCACGCCGCGGGCATCCTCGACCGGATCCTCGACGTCACCCGGGGGTTCGACGCCGCCGCGCGGACGGCGCTCGTGGGATCCGGGATCGGCATCACGAACATCGTCGGGCGCGCGACCACGCGCGCGGACGAGCTCAGCGACGACGAGCTGCGCGCGGGCGCGCAGGCGCTCGCGACCAAGGCCGCCCGGTGGGGGCCGCCGGTGGTGGCCTTCGCGGGGCTCACCGCCTACCGGACCGCGTACGACCGCCCGCGGGCGGCCGTCGGACGGCAGGACCACGCCATCGCGGGTGCGCGGGTCTGGGCCCTGCCGAACCCGAGCGGGCTCAACGCCCACTACCGGCTCGAGGACCTCGCCCGCTGGTACCGGGCCGCCGCGGAGGATGCCGGCCTGGAGCTCGGCCCGCTGCGCCTCTGACCCCGCCCCGGGGTCCACCGCCACGCGTCAGGGGCCACGCGACCAGCGCGGGGTCGTCAGGACCCGGTCGGCGTCCCAGCCGTGGTGCTGGACCAGCGCGTGGAGGCGACGCCGTCGGCGCTCCAGCCCACGGTAGGTCAGCTCGATCTCGTCGGTGTCGACCAGGGGGAGACCGTCCTCCCGCATCTGGTCGACCGGCGGCCGGACGAGGGCGTGCTCCGCCGCGACCGTGTAGCCGGGCACGAGCGTGTCGAGGTAGTCGCCGATGGCGGCACGGAGCGGCAGCAGCGTGCTGGCCTCGAGCCGACGGTCGGGTTCGAGGCAGTCGAGCACGTTCAGGGTCTCGTCGATGGTGGCGACCGCCGGGCCGATCGCTGAGTGCCGTTCGCTGCTGTGGAAGTAGTGGAGCACGGGGTAGGCGTTGTACTGCTCGGCGAGCTCGGTGATGCGGGGGGCGAGCGCGATGAGGTGCAGGTGGAAGTCGCCGAAGTCACGACCGTTCCAGAACCGGTCGATGACCTCCTCGGCCGTGTAGCCGAGGGTGCTGGCGTAGGCGGCGGTGCGCCGCTTGGCGATCACCGCGCCGACCACCGGCAGGATGTAGGCGATCGCCAAGCCGAGCAGTACGAGACCGGTGAACGCCGCGACCTGCTCGACCGCCTGCCAGAGATCGCTCGCCGGCGCGAACCCGGGGGTGCCCCGGCCGAGCATGAGCGATGAGGCGTAGTACGCACGTCCGCTCAGCGCGGTGGGTTCGCCGCCCTCCAGTTCGATGACCGACTCTCCCGAACCGAAGACCAGTGACCAGCCGAGGGTGAGGAGCACGAGCCAGCTCACGACGATCGTCGCCAGGATCAGCGGCCCGCCGGCGGCCAGCAGCCGCGGGCGACCGACGCGACGGTGCACACCCAGCAGGAGGTCCCAGATGGCTCGAGACAGGCGCCACGTCAGCCACCCCCGTCGACCCGCGACGCTGATCACCGTCTGGACCATGTCGGTGAGCACGACGACGATGGTGGCGGCGCCCAGCACCGTGGCGGCTGCGGCCAGCAAGGCGGACATGTACCCCCGGTCCGGTCAGGTCGGGACCGCCTCCGGGTCGCGGAGGGGCGAGCCGCGGCGGCCGGGGCGGGAGCCTACCGCTCCCCGGTCACGGGCCGTCGAGGGGGCCGACCCTCGGCGGTCGACGGCTCCCACCCTCATCCCCAGCGCGTCCGTCGCCACGCGCCTCGGGTGAGCCAGGCGCCGGCTGCCACCACGACGAGACCGACGATCACCAGCGGTACGGCCTCGGCCGCTGCCGGTGCGTCGACGACCAGGACGGCGATGTCCCACGTGTAGCTGACCGTCAGCACCACGAAGACCACGGCCGCCCCGCCCCAGACCACGTCCTGCCAGAGCTGCGGTTGCTCACCCATCGAGGGCACGGTAGCCACCGCCGACGGACCGCGTGCCGCGCGACGAGCGTCAGCGGGGGAGGTGGATGCGGAAGCGCGCTCCGCCGCCGGGACGTGCCTCGACGCGCAGCTCACCGCCGTGCATGCCCACGACGTGGGAGGCGAACGCCAGCCTGGCGTCGGGCCAGCGGGCGAGCGCGGCGGCGACGGCTCCCCCGATCTGCGCGTCGGACGCACCTCAGCCGGCGTCGCCGAAGCCGGGGATGCCGGGAGGCTCGGGCGGCTCCTGCGCCTGCTCG
>CAZADJ010000039.1:0-2238 GCA_964483845.1 uncultured Actinomycetota bacterium
GGACGACGTCCGGATCTTCGCGGCCGTGGCCGACACGCTGTGGCCACGCCTGGGAGGCGACGAACGGCCGACGTGGCGCTCGTCCGCGTCCGATCTCGGTGTCCCCGACCGTCTCGGGGAGATCCTCGACGACCTGCCCGCCGACCGGCACCGCATCGAGGCGGTGCGTCTCCTCGAGCTCCTGGACAGCCGATCGGGCGGGGCACTGCTGTACGGACGGTGGCGCGCGTTCGACGAGTTGACGCAGGAGGAGGCCGAGGAAGCCCTGCGACGCATGGCGACGAGCCCGCTCGCTCCCGCGCGTGCCGCCTTCAAGACGCTCCGGGCGTTCGTCGGTCGGCTGCTCACGACGAACCCGCCCGGGGGCGACAACGCCCCGCTGTGGGAGGACATGGGCTACCCGGGGCCGGACGGGCCCGCACCGGAAGGACCGCGGTCGCTCGAGACGTTCCCGGTGACGAGCCCGACGACGCTGGCGTGCGACGTGGTCGTGGTCGGGTCCGGGGCAGGCGGTGGGGTCGCCGCCGGGGTCCTCGCCGAGGCCGGACTCGACGTCGTCGTCCTCGAGAAGGGTCCCTACCGGGACGCGCCCGACTTCACCCACCTGGAGGCCGACGCCCTGCGCGAGATGTACCTCGACGCGCTGTGGGGGACGACCACCGACAGCGGGATCGGGATGCTGGCCGGCTCCTGCCTCGGCGGTGGCACGGTGATCAACTACATGACCTCGTTCCCCACCCCCGACCGGGTCCGCGAGCAGTGGGATGCCCTCGCCGGGTTCGAGCGCGTCTTCGCTGGCGACGAGTACGAGCGTTCCAGCCGGGCGGTGCTCGAACGGGTCGACGTCAACACCGATCACAGCTGGCCCTCCCGTCGCGACCGCATCTTCGAGGAGGGTGCCCGGGCCCTGGGGTGGCACATCGACGCGATCGCCCGTGACGCCGACGGGTGCCCGCCACACGGCTGCGGGTACTGCGCGCTCGGCTGTCGCGAGGGGGCGAAGCGCTCGACGCTCCGCACGTGGCTCCAGGACGCCCACGCCGCGGGGGCGCGCATCGTCGTCGGCGCGGACGTGGAGCGCGTCACCACCGCCGCCGGGCGCGCCACGGGCGTCGTCGCACACGTCGACGGGATCCCGCTCGACGTCGAGGCGCGCGCCGTGGTCGTCGCGTGCGGCGGACTGCACACCCCCGCACTCCTGCGCCGCAGCGGCATCGGGGGCCCGGCCGTGGGCCGACAGCTGTTCCTCCACCCGGTCACCGCGCCGTGGGGCAGGTTCGACGAGCCGGTCGACCCCTGGGAAGGGGTGCTCCAGGCGCGCTACTCGGCGGAGTTCGCCGACCTCGACGGCGACGGGTACGGCGCCCTGTTCGAGACCACGGCGATCCACCCGCTCACGCCCGGGATGCTGTTCGGGTGGAAGACCCCCGCGCAGTTCAAGGACCAACTGCTCGCCTTCCGCCACTGGACACCGATCGGGGTGCTGCTCCGGGACCGCGACCCCGGCGAAGTGGAGATCGACCACGACGGGAGTCCGCTGTGGACGTACCGGGTCTCGCGGCGGGACCGATCGCACGTCCGCGAGGGCATCCGGCGCGGCGCGGAGCTGCTCGCCGCCGCCGGCGCCACCGAGATCATCGCGCCGACCGGGGTCGCACTGACCTGGCAGCCCGCGAGCGGGGAGCCCCTCGAGCGGTACATGCAGCGAGTCGACACCATCGGGTACGGATCCGGACAGACCAACTACTTCTCGTACCACCAGATGGGCTCGGCGCCGATGGGCGGCGACCCGTCGACGTCGGTGGTCGGCGCGGAGAACGAGGCCCACGACACCGACGGGCTCTACGTCGTCGACGCCGCGGCGTTCCCCGCCTCGAGCGGTGTGAACCCGATGATCACCATCGAGACGATCGCGCACCGCGCGGCCCGGGCGCTCGCCGGGCGTCTGGCCGGCTGAGCTGCCGGCCCCGACCGCGGTCGGACGGCCGGGATGGGCGTGGCCGTGCGACCACCCGGCGTGACCGAACGGCCCGCCGAGGGCACGGAGCGTGGCCGTCCGTAGCCGGCCGGGCCCCCGCACGCCGATCCGTCTGCCCCACGGTGGTCACCACAGCGCACGCCGCCGACACGGAAGGGCCACACATGTTGGGCCGCATCCTGAGCCTCGTACTGACCATCGTGATCATCGTGTTCATCGTCCAGCTGATCGCCTGACGTCGACCGCCGGGCACGACCAGC
>CAZADJ010000039.1:2338-10893 GCA_964483845.1 uncultured Actinomycetota bacterium
CATCGTGTTCATCGTCCAGCTGATCGCCTGACGTCGACCGCCGGGCACGACCAGCTCCGCGACGCGCGACCCGGCTCCCGGGGCCCCGCCCTCCGGGGGTGGGTCCCCGTCGCGACCCGAGCTGGCCGCCGATCCGGTCTCAGTCCCCGTCGATCGCGACCGACCGGATCATCACCGGGTCGAACGGACGGTCGTTCGGGTCGGTGTCGACCTTCGCGATCGCATCGACCACGTCCAGTCCGTCCGTGACCTCCCCGAAGACCGAGTAGTTGGGCGGCAGCGGAGCGTCGCGGTGCACGATGAAGAACTGCGAGCCGTTCGTGTCCGGCCCGGAGTTCGCCATCGCGAGCGTGCCCCGCGGGTAGCCGCGCTCCTCCGCGAGGTCGAGCTCGTCCTCGAACTGGTACCCGGGCCCACCCCTGCCGGTCCCGGTCGGATCGCCGCCCTGGATCATGAACCCCTCGATGATGCGGTGGAACACCACACCGTCGTAGAACCCGTCCTGCGCGAGGGACACGAAGTTGTTCACCGTCCGTGGACTGTCGGCGGCGAACAGCTCCAGCTCGATCGTCCCCTCGGACGTCTCGAGCGTCGCCGTGTACGTCTTCCCGGCGTCGATGGTCATCTCGGGCGGGCTGTCGTAGCTCACGTGGTCTCCGTCGGTCGACATCGCGTCTGGCGTCTGGTGCTCGGGGGTGGTGGGCGACCGGAGGGGATCGGACCGCTCAACCGTCGGCGTTCTCCTCGTCCGCGTCGCCACCATCGGCGTCCGCGTCCTCCTCGTCGCCGCCGTCCGGGGGATCGTCGGCGGGGATCTCCTCGATCGTCACCGACTCGATGTAGATCTGCTGGAGCGGCTGGTCCCGGCCGGCGGTCGGCACGGCACCGATGCGGCCGACCGCCCCGATCCCGTCGACCACCTCCCCGAAGACACTGTAGAGCGGCTCGAGCTGCTGATCCGCGGTCTCGAGGGCGATGAAGAACTGCGAGCCGTTCGTGTCCGGCCCGGAGTTCGCCATCGCGAGCGTGCCCATCGGGTAGCCGCGGTCCTCCGCGAGGTCGAGCTCGTCCTCGAAGCGGTAGCCCGGTCCGCCCACACCGGTCCCCTCCGGGTCACCACCCTGGATCACGAACCCCGGGACGACGCGGTGGAAGGTCAGGCCGTCGTAGAAACCTTCGCGGGCGAGGAAGACGAAGCTGTTCACCGTCCGTGGGCTGTCAGCGGCGAACAGCTCCAGGACGATCGCCCCACAGGACGACTCCAGCGTGGCCCGGTAGGTGGCCTCCGGGTCGATCTGCATCTCCGGTGGCTCCTCCCACTGCGGCTTCTCCTCGCCGGCCGCGGCCGGGACCTCTGCGTCGCAGGCGACCCCGCCGATGTCCTCGTCCGCGAGGGGGTCGTCGGCCGGATCATCGACCACCGGTTCGGCGTCACCGCCGAAGAGCGCGCCGAGGTCGCCCGGCATCAGGGTCACGACCATGAGCAGCGACAGGAGCGCGATCATCCCACCGACGAGGACCTGCGTCATGCGCTTGCGTCGCTTCTGACGGCGCGCGAACGCCGCGCGCCGGGAACGGGCGCGGTCGAGCTGCTTGCGGTGTGACCTCTTCTTCTTGCCCACGGACGAACTCCGTCGCCGGCCGGGACGCGAGGCTACCCAAGCGACGTGCCGCTCCCGGACGCTTCCGCGCCTACCGACGGCCCGACCGGGTCACCTCCAGGCGCCAACAGTGGTGGTGCCAGTGCCGGCGGTCGTCGGGGAAGCCGTCCGGCCACGCCACCACATGACCGACCCCGGCAGCGATGCGGTTGCCGCAGCCGGGGCAGACGTACTCCTTGCGTGCCTGGACGCCGTGCACACGGCGTGCGACGCGCCCGGGCGGCGCCGGCACCTCGTTCCCCTCCACATCACCTCCGACGCGTCAGCGTTCGACACCACCGAGGAACAGGACGAGCGCGAACCCGTCGTCGGTCCCGCGCCACAGATCGTGGATGACCTCGTAGCCCGCGCGGCTCAGCAGGTACCGGAGCGCCACGGTCGCGACGACGACGTCGTCGACCCAGCCGATCACCGGGATCGCCGCCGGCACCGGATCGACCGGGCTCGCGACGTAGGCCGCGGCCGCGCCCGCGACGGCCTTCGCGCGGCCCGGGACGCGCCCGTCACGACTGACCGCCACGAGCAGCCGGCCGAGGTCGCGAGCGAACGGCCCCCATCCGTCCCACCGGCGCCCACGGGGGCGCCGGGACGGCGCCGCCACGGAACCGTCGCCGCCGTCCGACGGAACGTCGGGGGGCCGGGAAGTGGCGTTCAGCGGTCGGTCACCGGTAGACGTAGAAGCCCCGGCCGGCCTTCCGCCCCAGGTAGCCCGCCTCGACCATGTGGCGCAGCAGGGGGGCCGGTGCGAAGGACGGCTCGCGGAACTCGGCGTGGAGCCGATCGATGATGGCCAGCGTCACGTCGAGCCCGACGATGTCGATCAGCTCGAACGGCCCCATCGGGTGCCCGCAACCGAGCTTCATCGCGGTGTCGATCTCCTCGGTCGTCGCGTAGTGCGACTCCAGCATCCGGACCGCGTCGTTGAGGTAGGGGAACAGCAACGCGTTCACGATGAACCCGGCACGGTCCCGGCAGAGGACGCCGACCTTGCCGACGGCGTCGACGGCCGCACGCGCCCGCTCGAGGATGTCGTCCGCGGTGCGCACCGTCGGGACGATCTCGACGAGCTTCATCACCGCGGCCGGGTTGAAGAAGTGCAGTCCGAGGACCCGCTCCGGGCGCGTGGTCGCCATCGCGCACTCGATCACCGCGAGGCTCGACGTCGTCGTCGCGATCACCACGTCGTCACCGACCGCGGCATCGATCGACGCGAAGACGTCGCGCTTGATCTCGAGGTCCTCGGCCACCGCCTCGATGACGAGGTCGCAGTCGGCGATGTCATCGAACTCGTCGGTCGGCTCCAGTCGACCGACGACCGCCGCGTGCTCCTCCTCGTCCAGCCGGCCCTTGTCGACCTGCCGCTGGAGCGCCTTGCTGACCGCGTCGATCACCGCCTCCGACTTGTGCCGACCCCGGCCGCGGATCACGACGTCGTAGCCGGCCTGGGCGAAGACCTGGGCGATCCCGGTCGCCATCGTCCCCGTGCCGACCACACCGATCGACGTCCAGTCAGCGATCAGCGCCGGGTCCGCGGCTGCGCGTCCCCCGTCCTCGTCCACGACACGACCCGACCCCGGCTCGTCGTAGTGGTAGAACCCGCGGCCCGACTTCCGTCCCTTGTAGCCAGCGGAGACGAGCTGGCGGAGCACCGGCTGGGGAGCGAAGCGCGTCTGGCGGAACTGGTTCCAGATCGACTCGGTGATCCCGATCATGGTGTCGAGGCCGATCAGGTCCGCCAGCGCGATCGGACCCATCGGGTGGCCGGTGCCGAAGCGCATCGCCGCGTCGACGTCCTCCTTCGTCGCGTACCCGGTCTCCACCATCTCGATCGCCTGGTTGATGTAGGGGAACAGCAGGTGGTTCGCGATGAACCCCGGGCGGTCACCGGCGGCCACGGGCGTCTTGCCGATGCGCTCGGCGAAGTTGCGCGCCCGCTCCACCACGGCCTCGTCCGTCACGACCGTACGGATCAGCTCGATCAGCTCCATCACCGGGGCCGGGTTGAAGAAGTGGAACCCGACGACGTGGTTCGGGCGTTGCGTGTGGACGGCGATGTCCATCACCGGCAGCGACGAGGTGTTGGTGGCCAGGATCGTGTCCTCGCCGACGTGCTCGTCGATCTGCTCGAAGACCTGCTGCTTGAGTCCGAGCTCCTCGGGCACCGCCTCGACCACGAAGCCGACGTCGGCCAGATCGGCGTACTTCGTGGTCCCCGTGATGCGCGCGAGGATCTCGTCGCGCTCGTCCTCGTCGAGGCGATCCCGACTCACCGCCCGGTCGAGGGACGCGGAGATGCGCTCCCGCCCGCGCTGGACCGCCTCCTCGTCCACCTCGAGGAAGACCACGTCCATGCCGTTGCGGGCGACGATCTCGCTGATGCCGGACCCCATGGTCCCGCATCCGACGACACCGACCTTGCGGATATCCTCGGCCACGACGAGCCCCTTCGTTGCTGCCTGCGGACCGTCGGCCCACGAGCGGCGGACCGTGCTGCGAGCCTAGTGAGGCGCCGGTCGCCCGAACGAACCCCGGGCCGGTCACCCGGACGAACCCCGAGTCGGTCAACGGGGAGAGCACGGTCACCCGGATCGCATCTGCGGTTCTGGTGCCACATGTGAGCAGCAGAACCGCACCTGCGACGCGACCGAAGGGCCGCCGTGGTCAGGCGCCGGTCAGGACGCGGACGAGCGGACCGAGCACCGCGGTGGGTACCTCGAGGTCGTCGCGGCCCATGCTGAGCAGCGCGAGGCCGACGGCGATCCCGTTGAACGCCGCGTGGCCGACGATCGGCACGACGATGCTCCCGGTCTTGTGGAACGCGGCCGCGAGCCAGACGCCGAGCAGCACGATCCCCATCATCGGGATGAACCCGACCGGATCGAACCCGTCGGCCTGCAGGACGGTGTCGATGTGCATCAGCCCGAACAGCACCGCGGAGATCACCATCCCCGGCCACAGACCGATGCGCTCCCGCAGCGCCTGGAACAGCACACCCCGGTAGATGACCTCTTCGACCACCGGCGCCAGGAACACCGCGGCGAACACGGCGACCACCACGGCGGTCCCGTCCGCGCCGGCGAGCTGCTCGAGGCCCTCCTGCGTCGGCAGGGCGTCGCGATCGATCGCGCGCACGAGGATCGCCAGGAGCAGCGTGACGATGACCCAGCCCGACAGGCCGATCCCGACGCCGACGAGGCTGTGCCGGACCCAGCGGGGTCGCAGCGGTCCCAGCAGGCGCCACGACAGCCCGTCGCGCAGCGACAGCCAGATGAACACCCCGGCGAGCGCGGTCGCGTGGCTCGCGGCCACCACGCCGAACAGCATCGCGGCATCGTCGAACGGGTCCACACCGACCGCCATGGCGACGGTCGCGACGATCACCGACGCGACGAGGAACCACGCGACGAGGAACAACCCGTCGGTCCACGACCAGGGGACGGGGAAGGCGTCAGGAGGGTCCGGCGCGTCGTGCCGCCACTCCTCGGGGCGCTCCGGCCACGGTGGGTCGTCGCCACGACCGTCCGGTGCCGCCGGCGGTCGACCGTCGCCACCCGCGCGGACGCCACCGTCGGGGCTCCCCCGGCCATCTCCGTCGTCGGCCCCCCAGTCCTCCTGGTCGGGCCAGCGGACCCGGTCCGGCGGGGTGGTCGTCCCTCCGTCCCACCGATCGCGGGGGTCGTCGGTCCCGTGCTCGTCGGTCATGCCTGCTCCGTCGTGGATGTCCGGCGGGAAGCCACCAGACCGATCGCTGCGCCGACGACGCCGGCCCCGCCGACCGTGAGCGTATCGAGGCCGCGCTCAGGTGCCGGTCCGAGGACGCTGTCGGGCGGACGGGTGGGAGCCTCGACCGGACGGACCGTGACCTCCACCGGATCACCGGCCACGTCACCCTCCTCGTCGGTGGCCCGCAGCGCGACGTCGTAGGTGCCGGCCGGCAACGGCTCTCCGGCCGCGTCGTCGAGGCTCCACGTCACCTGCTCGGCTCCAGGCTCGACCACGCCGAGATCCCGGCTGTCGGTCTCGCCGTCGGGGCCCGTGACGTCGAGGCGGAGCTCCACCGGCTTGTTCACTGCGACGTCGAGACGCACCACGTGGACCTCGGACGGTGTGTCGAGCGTGACCCGGGTGGGCGCGACGATCAGCGCCGCTCCGAACCCCCCCGGGGCCGCGAGCCGCGCGCCGCCGTCCGGACCCTGCGAGACGCGCCACCGGCCCATCCCCCGCTCGGTGACCACGCGGTCCCCGGCCAGGACCCGGACCGGACCCTCCGCACGGAGCGTGAAGCCCTCGGCCCCGTCTGTGAGGCCGACCCGGATCAGGTCGGGGACCCGCTCGTCGTGCTGCGGCGTGATGCCGTTGTAGTAGGCGGCGAGGATCTCGTCGTAGGTCATGCCGTCCTGGGCCTTGCCCATCGCCCCGTACTGGCTCATCCCGACGCCGTGACCGAACCCGCGGCCGTCGACGATGACCTCCTCGTCGGTGACCTCGAAGGAGAACCGGCTCGACGGCAGTGTGAGCGGGAGACGTTGCGCACCGTCGTCGCGCGGGCTCGGGTAGCGGTCCGGGTACAGCTCCGCCGCTGTGTCCGAGACGAAGGCCCGGAACGTCGACGCGTTCATCGTGACGGTGGCTCCGCCGGCGCCGGTCACCCGGACCTGGTCGGTGCGCCCACCGGCGGCGGGAACGACCTCGATCGCCTCCAGCGGGGCGACCGCGGAGAGCCGCTGGCCGCGGCTGAGGATCTCGTCCATCTCCTCGCGCGTGAAGCTCACCTGCCAGGTGTGCAGCGGCGAGACCTCGTCCTCGGGGTCCTCGACCCCGACCAGGTACGGGTAGGCCCCCTCGCTCGGGAACACGTGCTCGTTGTTGCGGGTGTGGCCGCCGGAGGTGGAGAAGTAGCGCGCGAGGATCGGTTCCCCGTCGTGCAGGAGCACCTCGTCCTCGGTCGCGGCGACCGCCGCAACCCAGCGGTCGCCGTCGGGCGCCTCGACCACGTCACGTCCGTGGAAGACCTGGCACGCGACGGTCGCGCAGATGTCGTAGTGCTCGTACGTGCTGCGTCGGATCGCGCGCCACGCGTACGTCCTCGCCGCGACCACCTGCGCCTTCAGCGCCTCCATGTGCCAGCGCAGCGGGACCTCCTGGATCCCCTCCAGGTAGGTCCGCATCGGGACCTCGTTGACGAGCACGAAACCGCCCGCCGTCCGGATGAGCTCGACGCGACCGACGAGCCGGTGCGTGCGACCACTGCCCGCGTCGACCAGCTCCATGACCATGTCGTCCGGTGCGTCGAAGTGGATCGGCTCCGCGTAGGTGCCGAGGTCGACCGGCTCCGGATCGTCGGGCTCCTGGGCCGTGCCGACGAGAGGCGCCCCCACCAGCAGGATCAGCGTGAGGGCGAGCGTGACGGGGGCCGCGGCGGTCCACGGCGCGCCCCCACGGGACGCCCGACCGTTGTCAGCTCTCATCCACCTCGCTGCCCTCCGGGTCCAGGCGCAAGATATCGGCGCCGATCCCGCGCAGCCGCGGGACGAGGTCCGCGTAGCCGCGGTCGATGTGGTGGATGTCGGAGACGTGCGTCTCGCCCTCCGCGGCCATCCCCGCGAGGATGCATGCCGCACCTGCGCGCACGTCGAACGCCTCCACCGCCGCGCCGCGCAGCGGGCTCGGCCCGCGGATCACCGCGTGGTGCCCGTCCAGGACGACGTCGGCGCCCAGGTTCCTGAGCTGCTCGACGAAACCGAAGCGCGACTCGAAGACGTTCTCGGTGATGATGCTCGTCCCGTCCGCCTGCGAGAGCAGGACCATCAGCTGGGGCTGCAGGTCCGTCGGGAAGCCCGGGTACGGCAGGGTCACGACGTCAGCGGCGTGGACGTCGTCGGCCGTCACCGTGATGTGGTCGTCGCCCTCCTCGATCACCGCGCCCGCAGCGCGGAGCTTCATCAGCGGCAGCGTCAGGTGGCCGGGACGAGCGCCGACGATGGTGACCTCCCCCCGGGTCAGCGCGGCGGCGAACGCGAAGGTCCCGGCCTCGATGCGGTCCGGGATGGTGTCGTGGGCTACCGGGCGGAGCTCGTCGACTCCCTCGACGGTCAGGGTCGGGGTCCCCACCCCGTGGAGCTGCGCCCCCATCGCGATGAGCATCCCGCAGAGGTCCTGGATCTCCGGCTCGCGGGCTGCGTTCTCGATCACCGTCTGCCCCTCGGCGAGCACGGCGGCCATCAGGAGGTTCTCGGTCGCGCCGACGCTCGGGAAGTCGAGGGTGATGGAGGCGCCCCGGAGCGCATCCGCCCGGATCTCGACCTCGCCGTCGTCCTCGGTGACCTCGGCCCCCATCTCGGTCAGCCCACGGAGGTGCATGTCGATCTTGCGCGCGCCGATATCGTCCCCCCCGGGCAGCGCGATCCGTGCCCGACCGACCCGCCCCACCAGCGGTCCGAGCACGCTGATCGAGGCACGGATCTCGGTCACGTGCTCGCGCGGCGCGTGCCAGTGGGGTTCGTCCACCTCGACGGAGACGGTGCCGTCGTCGCGCACGTCGACCGCGCAACCGAGCCCCTCGAGGATCCTCCCCATCACCGGGACGTCGGCGATCGCCGGGACGTTCTCCACGACGGTCTCGCCGCTCGCCAGCAGCGCGGCCGCCATGAGCTTCAGCGCGGAGTTCTTCGCCCCGTTCACGGCGATCTTGCCGCGCAGGGTCGTGGGTCCGCGGACGACGAAGCGCTCGCTGGTCGCGAAGGAGGGGGCGTCGTTGGTCACGCGACGAGCCTATCCCGACGAGGGGCCGGCCCTCGGGACCGTCCCGAACGTCCGACCGCCCCCGGACGGCCGGCTCAGCCCCCGGACGGCCGGCTCAGCCGCCGGACGGGCCCTCGATGCCCTCGGCGACGG